>JAFWRV010000284.1 GCA_017519685.1 Clostridia bacterium | reverse complement strand
TTCCATCGGAAGTGTCCCAGATTTCCGCCTTAAACTCTCCTTTGACAGTTATGACAATACCGTTTTCTTCGGATATTTCCTTGTTATCCGTTTCGTGAATACGGCATACAAACAGCCACCTGCAGTCATTATCCTGCCTGAGCTGATACATATAGTTATTTGTCAGACTGCCGTTATCCGAGCGTATGGTCAGGGTCCTGAAATCCTCAAGCGCGTTATAAAGCTCCGCCCGGCTGAAATCAATGCGGACGCTTCTCTCATAAAGCTCCGCGGGTTTGCCGGATTTCAGCGCGTCGCAGAAAGCGGGCGCCTGACCCATAAATATCAGCCTGCCGCCTGCGTTGACAAAGGCGGAAAGCTTTTCAACCGTTGTGCTTCTGAGCGTTTCACAACCGGGAACAACAACGGCGTCATATTCCATTTCACCGACTTTAAGAGGGCAGGTCACTGTATCGTTAAGCTCGGGAAGAAGCGCTTCCGAAATGAAATCAAAGTCAATGCTTCCCTCAAGAAGCCAGTCGGTAACGCTGAAAAATCTGTCTTCAAGCTGTCTGCGGAAAAGTTCGGTTTTATCATTCGGACCGTAGTGAAGCCAGTAACTCTCCACGGGATGAATGACTCCGACCTTTACCACGGGTTTGCCTCTGGTCAGCGCGGTATTGAGGCGCCCGAAATGATCCTCGACCATTTTATATTTTTCGTACCACGGAGACTGGTAGCTGATTGAAGCGGGATAGTCGCGCTTTGCCTCTCCCTGCATCGCGTACCAGCTTAAATGCGGCACGCGCACGGTGACACCGAGAGCCGCCTGCCAGTCGCCTCCGAATTTATAGGTTCTGAAATCGCAGTCCCAGGAGGTAACTCCGTAAAGCTCGGAAAGCATTCCTTCCTTGCCGTACTGATGGACCGCCGACTGACACTGCTTCGCCGTTGAAAGTTCAACGCTGTTGCAGAGCATATCAATTCCGGGAATACCGAAATTGCCGTATGAGCGCATCGCCTCGCCCACGGAATGTGTCTGGCTTTCAAGCGACGGCTCTTCCATCATGTGACCGGTGAAAGCGAGATTGTTTTCCCTGCACCAGTCACCGATTGTCTTTGAAAAAGCGTTTGCGAAAACATCGCTGATAATATCGTGATAATAATATCTGTGAGGCGAATATTTATCCTGAGGGAGTTCCCAGATTATTTCGGGAAGATGCTCATAAATATCGGCGCCGTAACGTTCTTTATATAAATCGGGTAAAGCGTCGGTCCAGGGCATGCTGATATTGCCGCGGTCAAAAGAATTGCGCAGCTGATGCTTTCTCGAAACCTGCGGCTCATCGGTAAATATCGCCGGAACGGTCTTGTCAAACTCGTCTCCGCAGCACTCTTTATACTTATCATGGGTTACCCTGACAAACTCCCTGATTGCCTCGGGATTGAGAGTATCGACATAAGTTTTGTCATTATACCACGAGTCCGGAGTTTCAATCCAGAGAAAGAGATACCATTTCACGCCCTGCGCGGGAGCGTCTTTATCAATCTGTTTATATGATTTGAGATAACCGTATTCATCAAGCACTATGTCATAGCAGGTAAGCAGTTTAATATCATTGTCA
>JAFWRV010000027.1 GCA_017519685.1 Clostridia bacterium | reverse complement strand
GTTTAAGTCAGAGGGATCTCGCGGAGCTTTGCGGCATCCCGCAGTCTTCTGTTGCGAGGATAGAAACCTTCAAAACCACTCCCAATGTTGAAACACTGATTAAACTTCTTCAGCCGCTCGGCTTGAAGCTGACTGTTTCGGTGGCATGACATTTATTGTGTTAAATGAAGCGATACTGCTGAATGACTTACAGAGGAAAGCAAAATGAAATTATCGGTTTCAATTTTACTCAGGTATGGATTTTGTTTTCCGAAAGCGTTCTGAAAATTGCAGCAGGCGTAAAAATCACCCTCATCCGCAAGGATGAGGGTTTTGCGTTTATTTGAACTTTTTGATGAAGGAATCGAGAATTGACTCTCCTGATTTTTCCGTTTCGGCGCCGGTTGTCTTTTCCTCTTTTTCAAGCGGAGGAGTCATATAAACGAACAGTACCGAGGTTGTCATATTATCCGCGGCATCGGTGAAGATTTTATAATCCTTGCCGAACTGAATCCATTCCTGAAATCTTTCAACCGTGATATCGCCGTTTTCAACAAGGGAGGAGTATTTTTTCTCCAGATCCTCAAAGTTTATATCTCCGAGCATTGAGAACACTCCGGAAAGCGACTTGATATTGTCTTCACTGAGCAGTGAGATGAGATAGTCAATCGAATCTGAGTTTTTCTCGAGTGAGGCGCGTATAGTTTCAAGCTTTTCGAGCGTTGACGGAAGATTCTCAATCGCTTTTTCCACCTCGGGATCCTGAAGGTCTTTAATCAAAGAGTTTGCGAGCGGTACCGTATCGCCGAGCTCCGACAGTCCGCTGAAGAATTTCACGACGCTTGAATCCGAAAGTATTGTCAATGCCTTCGCGGTGTCTTCATTTGTCAGAAATTCAAGAAGCTGTTTTATCTGTTTGCTGTTTTCGGGAGTCGCGTATTTTGACAGCACATTGATAAGCGCCTTGTTGCTGTTGTAAAGTTCAACCGCTTCGGAAAGAACGTCCGCCATCGAGCCCGCGTCCGAAGCGCCCGAGGAAAACGCTTTAATCAGTTGGTCGGGATTCATTCCGGTGAGAGTATTCTGAAGCTGCTTAATAACGGCAAGAAGCGATTTTATGTCTTCCATGGAGTTGTCCGCTTCTATATCAAGGTTCAGCGAGCTTATCGGAATTGCCGCGAAATACATATTGCTCAGTGAGAAATCCTTTGCGTCGGCGGTGACCGAAGCGGAGCCGCCTATCACGGGACCTTCAAGCGCCTTTATACCGAGAGCGTCAAGGCCGAGACTCTCGCTCATTCCGGGGACTCCGAACATAACGGCGATTTCCTTCGTTCCGTCACCGATTGCCCTGCCGCCGTCAACCTTAACTCCCGAAAAATCCGCTTCGGGGAGAAGAAAGCCGCCCACAACGAGAATGGGAAGGTAAATCTTCTGCTTGTGTCCGTTGACGGTCTTTTCAACCGACATATTGTTTTTCATTTCAACCGCGATTTTAACTTTACCGTCTTTGCCGATAAGCTTTTCGGGGCTGATTTTTTTGCCGTCAAGATAATAGGTGAGTTTGATTTCAACGGGCGGTTTTTTATCCGAGGTACCGCTGTAATACAGATCCGTTTCCCGCATATTCCAGTTTATGCCGTTTTCGTCACTGACGGGAACGGTATTGTCTTTTATGCTTTCGATATTCTCAAGGCTGCTTTTATCGTTTACGCAGACC
>JAFWRV010000283.1 GCA_017519685.1 Clostridia bacterium | reverse complement strand
CGTAAAGAGAATTTATTCTGCGTCTGTCTTTATTTCTTCAAATGCTTCTTCTTCCTGCTCGATTTCAATTTCGGCTCTCTGCTCAAGCACAGCCTCATGAATCTTCTACTTGCGCTCACCCGTGAGTTTAAAGAAGAAATAGGGAACGCCGGCAAGGAACATCATAATACCGTGGAATACCGTGTAGAAGAACAGCATAACAATCTTTGTGTGGATTGACTGCTCGGGATTGGGAACCGCGTCTGTCGGCTGAATATAGTGAATAACCGAGAGGACCGGATTGTTACCGTAGAGGATAATCGGAGCAAGCCCCGTCGCTATTGTTCCGCTGATAAGGGTACCGATACCGATGACAAACGGGAGAGAAGCGTCAAGACGTTTTCCGGTCTTGAGTTCAAGGTCTTCAAGAACATCCGCCTGGAACATACTCGGCAGCAGATTTGAAGCGCCGAACTGAAGTCCGATGAGGAAAAGGAATACGATAAATACAATCTGGAGAATACCCGTGTTGTATTTGAAATAAAAGTAGCCGACAAGGAAAGCGAGGGTATTGATAATCACCGAATAAATACCGCTGGCGATATACAGTACCTTTGAATTGAATTTCTTGAGCAGGAAGTTGATCAGAAGCATACCTACCGCGGTGCCGATACCTGTCGGAAGACCGAAAAGCAGATATTTTGAGGTTGAGCCGAGCAGAGCGGCGGCAAGGAAGGTTCCGTAATATGTTGAAATCTTTCTGAAATTCTTGAGGAATTCGGAGGTTATGATTGACCAGGCGTATTTGTTGCGTAAAACATCTATGAATCCTATAATCGGGTTTTTCTTTTCATTGCTGTAAGCAACTCTTTCGCTGACCGCCTTGACACCAAGCAGCATGGTTGCGATACCGACAACCGCGCAGAGCACGGAGCAGACGATATACTGAGTTCCTTCATTTTTGATAAGGATGCCGATAACAAGAATGATGACAAGGGGAGCGGAGTTGCCGACCGCTGACGAAATCGAGCGGAATGACATAACATTGTCACGCTCTTTCATATTCGGCGTGATAACCCAGGCAACATTGTTCAGCGTTCCTGCAAACATATTGGCCACACTGAAGCCGACGGCAATCATAAGCAGCCAGGGCATAAGCAGAGCGCCGCTGATGAATGACGGGGTATAGAAGGTCAGAACGAGGAACAGAGCCATCGGAACAGTAGCGAATGCAATCAGAGGTCTGAATTTTCCTTTTTTACCGACTTTTCTTGTGTCAATATACATTGCGATAAAGAAATGAAGCACATATCCCGAGATGCTGAGAAATGTGTTGAAAAAAGCCGTCTGCGAAGACGCGAGATGCAAAACGTTGATAAGATATGCGCCGCGGTAGCTTTCAAGCATACCGGTCATATTGGTGTAAAAGAACACCGCCGCAAGGTAAAGAATAAACTCAGGCTTCTTAATGAATTTTTCCTGAACTTTTTCTTCGTGGGGAGTTAAAACCGTTTCACCCATAATTGAATCTCCTTTTTCGGTAGTGATAAAATTATAACAGAGAGAACAAGGATTGTCAATTGTTGTAAAATGAACCGCCGCCGGTTTTCAGCCAGCGGCGGTAAATATCCCAAAATTATTATTTCTTATTCTTTTCAACAGCTCTCTGAATTGCCTTCACGATTTCAACGATGGGGATAACAAGGAAGGCAACGCCGAGAGACGTGCAGTATTCAGCGGCGGTGATTTTTGCGAAATCAAATGCGTCTCTGAGGAACGGGATGTAGATAACGACTGTGGAGAGGATGAGCGAGAGTACCATAGCTCCCACAAGGTACCAGTTGATTGAACCCATTCTGAAAAGAGATACGCGGCGGGAACGCATATTATACGAGTGGAATATCTCAGCCATCGAGAGAGTAAGGAACGCCATTGTCATACCGTTCTGATGGATCAATTCATTGCTGACCTTGAAAATGCCGGAGAGCGCAACCTGCATGCCGTGATCCTTGG
>JAFWRV010000282.1 GCA_017519685.1 Clostridia bacterium | reverse complement strand
GAAGGTCGTTGCAGATATGGAATACAACCGGCCTTGCAGGCAAATGGCATCTCGGGCTGAAAGAGGAATGCCGCCCGAACCGCAACGGTTTTGATGAATTCAACGGCTTCCTTGCCGGCTGTCTTGACTATTATTCCCATATTTTTTACTACGGAATGGCCGACGGCGGTCACGACCCGACTCACGACCTCTGGGAGAATGATAAAGAGGTCTGGAATAACGGCGAATACCTGACCGAATGGATAACAAAAAAAGGTATTGAATTCATCAGAAAAAACAGCGAAAAACCGTTTTTGCTGTATGTGGCGTATAACGCTCCCCATTACCCGATGCACGCACCGGAAAAATATCTGAAAAGATTTCCTTATCTGTCAAAGGACAGAAGAATAACCGCGGCGATGATAAGCGCTGTTGACGACAGCGTCGGGGAAATCCGCGCAGAGCTCGAAAAGCTCGGATTGCTTGATAACACGCTGATTTATTTTCAGAGTGACAACGGCCCGTCAAGAGAGTCAAGAAACTGGCTTGACGGCACGGAAGACCTGTATTACGGCGGCTCATCGGGCGGATTCAAGGGTCATAAATTCAGTCTGTTTGAGGGCGGTATAAGAGTGCCGGCGATTATGAGTGTTCACGGCAGGACAAAGCCGAAGGTTGAAGATAAGCCTCATATCGCGACCGATATTTTACCGACCGTTATCGAGTTTTGCGGCGGAGATCTGTCGGCGTGTGAAACCGACGGGATAAGTCTCGCGCCGATGCTTGAAAACAAAGAGGCGCCGGAGCATGAATATCTTTTCTGGGAAATGGAAGACCAGACCGCCGTCAGAAAGGGAAAATACAAACTTGTTCTCAACGGACGGCTTGAGGAATCGGTCCAACCGGTTGAAAAAGTTTTTCTGTCGGATCTGGAAAAAGACCCCGGCGAAACCCGCAATCTTGCCGCCGAGCTTCCCGACGTCTGCGAAGAACTGACAGAGGCGGCGCTTAAATGGCGTGAAAATGCCGAGAAGCACTGGGATGAAACCTTTGCGGACAATTATTCGTTAACCTGATAACAATTCCGGAAGGATGATAAAATGAACAAGATTTTAAAGACGGTTATCAGCGCGGCGCTGATTTTCGCAGTAGTTACCGGACTCTGCCTGCCCGCTTTTGCCTCTGCTGAGAAAACCGCTTTCGTCACGGTCAGCGGAATGAATACTTTTCCGCTTTATGATGAAGACGGCACGAAGGTTTATCCGCCGTCAACAAAAAACATTCTTGCGCTCGTAGCGGATATTCTTCCCGATGTGATTAGATACCTTGTCACGAAGGACGCGGACAAGCTTGCCGACACGGTGCTTCCCGCGGCGTATAAACTCTTTGAGCCGGTCGCCTGCACAAAGAGCGGCGACTCGAAATATCCTCTTCACACCGACACTTTCGGTTCTCTCACGGAGCATGTTGAACTGTTTGAAGGTTATGATAAGGATGAGGAAGGAGTCGTTCACGCGGCAATTGACAGGTACGGCGCGGAAAATGTCTTTTTCTTCAACTACGACTGGCGGCTCGATCCTCTCTGCCACGCGGATGACCTTAATAAATTCATTCAGCAGGTCAAAAAGCAGACCGGATGCAGAAGAGTTGTTCTCGCCGCTTTCAGTATGGGCGGAACCGTTGTCAACGCCTATCTTTACAAATACGGCTCAAGTGATATCAAAACACTGGAATTATGCTCAACCGCTTTTCAGGGCACCTCGGCGGTCGGTGAGCTTTTCAGAGGCGATATCGACATAAATGTTGAGGCGCTTTTCCGCCGTCTTGCGCAGCTTACGAGAAACGGCGCTTTTGAGCAGATTCTGTTTTATCTCAATGAGGGTCTGACAAAGAACGGCTTCAACGGCGGACTGACGGATTTCGCGAATGAACTTGTTGCCGGAGTCGGCGACAGACTCTATACGGAGCTTTTCATACCTGTTTTCGGTTATATGCCGGGCCTGTGGGCGCTGTGTAACTATGATAATTTTAAGTCCTGCAAAAAATATATGATAAGAGGAAACGACTGCGGGGCGCTTGTGAAAAGGATAACCGCCTACCATAATATCCAGGGCTCCGCGGAGTATCTTCTGCGCCGCGCGATGAAGAATACAAATGTCTATATCTTCGCGCAGTACGGTATGCAGGGCCTTCCCGTGTCGCCGCTCGGAAACACCGGAAACAGCGATAATCTTATCGACACGGTTTATGAAAGCGGCGGAGCGGTATGCTCGCCTCTCGGCGAAACCCTCGGTGAGAATTATGTTCAGAAAAAGCACCGTGACAGAAATTACCTCTCAGAGGACTGTCAGATAGACTCTTCGACCTGCATGCTGCCGGATAAGACCTGGTTTATAGCGAATATGGGTCACGTCGATTATCCTTACGGCGCGGGAACCGATTTCATTCTGTATTTTGCCGAACAGAATAATCAGAAGACGGTTATGAACGCCGATTATACCCAGTTTATGTCATACGATTATCAGAAAGACGCGCTTTCGCCCGTGACTGCGGAAAAGAAAGAAACGGTGCTGACAAAAATTCTCGGATCAATGTCCGGAATAAGAAACGGATATTATGACTGCGTTGAGTCGGTAAAAGATATTTTCAGATAAAAACATTTCGGGGCGGGTGTCCGTAAAAGTTTACGGATGCCCGCTTTTTATGTTTATAACCGGCTTTGCGGGCGGCTGTTGAACGAAAAATTCCGTTTAAATTATTAAAATCGGTTGATTTAAATAAAATTATATGTTAATATAATGTGTCTTTTTGTATATTTTTATTCAGGGGGATGGTAAGAAATGAAATGTCCCAAGTGCGGGAATGAAATCCCTTTTTACGACCTGAAGCCCAACTGCAGTCATTGCGGCGTGAACATCATGTATTACACGCAGGAAGAAGGTCTGGCAAGGGATGCGAAAAGGACCGAGCTTGAGAGCGCGTCGGCAAGAATGATTATTGCCCGCGTCAAGGCGGAGTTCATCAAAGGCAAGCTCGCGGTATTCAGAATGATTGCCGTTCTTGCCATGGTGGCGGCGCTGCTTGTTCCTTACGGCGGAGCGCATTACACACTGCCGTTTTTTGACGGAAAGTTTTCAGTCGGTATTCTCGGCATAGTTCAGGGAATACAGAGCGGACTGCTGCTTAAAATCCCTGTTTTTCTGAAGAGCGCGCTTGTGTCCGGGCAGACCCGTGCCGCCTGTGTCCCCGCCGCGGTTTTCGTTATCACCGTAATTCTTGATGTTATCATTTTCGGCGCTTTTTTCTTCGGATTCCTGAATCTGACAAAAGCGGCGGAGGTTATGAAGAAAACCTGTATAGCCGGAATGATTGTTTCTCTTATCGGTCAGGCGGCTTCGCTGATTGTGAAATTCACTACCCAGGACTCACCTGCCGCAAAGGTGACAATGGGATTCGGAGCGCTTGTGTCCTGCGCCATGTTACTTGTCGTTTATCTTATTAACTCCGCGATGCTTAAAAAGGGCATCGAGCCGGTTTACCGTGAAAACGACATCAAGCGAAAGGAAATGCTCAAGCAGTACCGCAGGGGCGAGATAAATCTCGATGACCTGCCCCTGCCGATTTTTGAAAGCGAAGAGGAGCACGAGGAGCGTATCAAAGCGCTTGAGGAGGCCCTTAAAGCGGAAGAGGAGGGTAAAGAACTTTGAGTGAAGCAAAAAAGAAAAGAAGAAATGTCATTCTGATTGTTTCGGCGGTTATTATCCTGCTCGGCGCGTGCTTCGCAAGTGTCGCGGTTTACGCCAAAAAAGAAATCAACAAACCTCTGTTTGTGCTTCCCGAAGCGGAAAAGCAGGCGTCCGCGGTTAAACTTCCTGAAGATAAAGCCGGAATCTGCAGTTATGTTCAGAAGGTCTGTAACGAAGCCGTTTTCGCGGATGATTCCGAAGGAAGCTGGCATACCGATGTCAATCTCGGCGGGGATATGACTCTGCCGTTCAACTCCCCGGATAATGAAATCATCTCGTTTATACGCGACCGTTCGGGCGGAGAGATTTCCGGGATGTATGAAAGACAGGACAATGTCAATATGGCAAAGGCAAAGACCCGTCCCGAGTTAAAAGTCAGCGAAGCGGATGTTCTTGAGTTCACCGCGAGCGAAGGCCGTACCGATGAAGACGGCAACGTTTCCGATGACGGCTTTTATTTCATTGACCTTGTCCTTGACCCGTCAGCCGTGAATGTTGATAACATAAAAGAGAGCGATGTTTATAAAGGAGTTTCCGAAAAACTCGCTCCGGCGCTTGAAATCAAGGACATCGCGGCGACAGTGAAAAGTTATAAGATGAGCTTTCAGATTGACCGCGTTTACAGTCAGCTTACTGACGCGGCGGTTACAAAGACTTATGAGATAAAGGCTACTGTCGCGCCGACCGGCGATTATTCGGGGCTTCTTCCCGACGGTCAGACGCAGGCGGATGTGATTCTGCCTTATGAAACAGTTCAGCGCATTCATTTCAATCATTACTGCGCAAGATTCACCGAGCGCAGCATCGCGGTCAATGTCAACGATATGAAGACGCTGCCGCTTAATGTTACAGTCAATTCTGAGGCTACGAAAGACGATTATAAACTGACGTTTGATTTCTCACGCGACGGTATTATTGAACTTGATGAGGATGCCGTCATGACGGTCAGCAAGGCATCGGATGAGCCCGTAATCATAACCGTAAATCTCGATTATGACGGGCACACTTACACCGACAGCCTGACTGTATATATCACGGAAATGGAGGTAAGCACCGATGTCCGCTATCAATGAGAATGAAGCCGCTGTGACAACGGCGGAAAAAACGGCGGAAGACAAAAGCGCGACCGGCAATGTTTACCGCAGTTTCAACTATGTCGGTACCAAAGAAACGCTTGCCTATCTGTTCAATGATTTTTCAAACACTTTCAATATCAACGGTTACAGCACAAGATATATCTGGGACGTCGTTCACATCGACTTCGGCATTTCCGCTATTGTCGGTCTGTTCACAGGCGCCTGGGATATTATCAATGATACATTCATTTCGGCGATAGTCGATAACACGAGAACAAGGCTAGGCAAATTCCGTCCGTATCTGGTTATGTTCCAGATACCGATGACTCTTATCGGCCTGCTCTACTGGTTCCTGCCCTATTTCTTCCCCAACACCGACGGAACCTATATCCCGAAGCTGATATTCTATTTTGCCTTCGGCGTAATAACCGAAACGGCAAACACCTTCACGGGCGTCGCGAGAAGCGGCTATATGTCAACGATTACCCCGAACCCGAACGAACGTGTGCGTTTGATTACGCTTGCGGAACTGCTGACCGGTTATATGGGCGAGGATATGCCCATGTATATCTTCGGATTTATGTATGACATGGTTTCGACAGGCAGATGGAAAATCCCGATGCGCAGAATATTTATGGGCATGGGCGTATCAACCGCGATTGTTTCGTCAATCTTCACATTCTGGTTCTTCCTGGTTTCAAAGGAGAGGGTTCCGCAGTCGATTGAAAGACCGGATATCAAAGCCGGATTCAAGGCGATTGTAACGAACTATCCCGTCCTGCTTATGACGCTTTCCGATTTCCTCGGCGGATTCGGAATCGGTACCGACCAGCAGAACTATTGGATAGATGTTTTCGGCGGAAACTCGATGATAAACACAATCAAGGCGCTTGTCAGCGGTATTTCCGCTCCTGTCGGAAGCATAAGCTACGCTTTTGTCGCGCCGCTCAGAAAACGGTTCTCGTCAAAATTCATCTGGGTCGGTTCGGATATTTACGGCGATATGGTGGTCCTCGGTTTCTTCCTGATAGGTTATTTCAACAACAACTATCTGAAACTCAAACCGATGATGGTGGCGTACGGAATATCCGAGTTCCTGAGTAAGATTCTTTTCGGCGTCAACAAGGTTATCAACGCCGATCTCTGGAACGAGGCGATGGACTTCTGCGAATGGAAAAACGGCTACCGTATGGAAGCGACCACAGGTGTCGCCAAGAGTCTTGTCCAGAAGCTTCAGGGCGTGTTTATGAACTCTATCAGGGCTTTTGTTATGAAGAAAATCGGTTATGTTCAGGGAATTAAAATCGGCACGCAGGACGCAAAGACAAAATACTGGCTGTTTGCTCTGAGCACAATCGTACCCCTCGTTACAAGCGCTCTCGGAATCATTCCCAAGATGCTCTGGCCCATCAACAAGAAAAAGCGCGCCCAGATGTATTATGAACTTTCCGAGCACAGAAAGAAAATGATTGAGGACTATGTTGACGGTATAAAAGAAGAATCTTCCGCAGAAACGGTCTGAAACATTTAAAAATAAAGGATGGCATACTGTAAACCCAACGCATTTTTATTATAGCTGAAATAAAAATGCAACATTTCCGGGATTTTTACACACATATAGGTGTAATGAAACCCGAACACAGGAGATGTAAAAATGGCTCGCACTAAACTTGCAGACAGGAAATTACCCGATTATACCCGCGGAGAGGAGATTCTGAATTCTTCCTCGCACGCGCTCGGAGTGGCATTCGGAATAGCGGTGCTTATTCTCTGCATTGTCTTTTCGGTTAAGAACTCAAATCCCTGGGGCATTGCCGCAGGCGCTATATACGGCACGATGATGATAGCCCTTTACGCTGTTTCATCTGTTTATCACGGGCTCGTTCCCAAAAGAGCAAAGCTCGTTTTCCAGGTTCTTGACCACTGCAGTATTTACGCGCTGATATTCGGCACTTATGTTCCCATTCTTTTTATGGGAATAAGAGAATATGATGTTTCTCTTTTTGTCGGCATACTCATTTACGTCCTCGTCGGAATCGCAATCGGTGTGTTCTTTACCGCCGTTGATTTCAAAAGATACGCGCCCGTTTCAATGAGCTGCTATTTTGTGGTCGGATGGAGCGCCCTTTTCCTGATTAAACCGATAGTCAGCGTTCTCGGGGCACGCCTTTTCATCTGGCTTCTTATCGGCGGAGCGGCATATACGCTCGGCATGATATTCTTTAAGAAGGGAATCACGAAAAAATACTATCACTCCGTATTTCATTTCTTCATTCTCGCAGGCAGCGTCCTGCAGTTTGTGGGAATATTCAAGTACTGTTTTATCGCCCGGTAAAACAAATAATTTTCGAGAGGTGTATTCATGTTTCCCGCATTATCACTTGTTGCTACGCTCGGAGACAAAATAGATACCGAGTTTTTCGGCTTCGATACGGCGGTTTATTCCGCAATCGGAGCTCTTCAGAGCGGATTTATGACGATAGTCGCAAAGCTGTTTACCTCATTCGGTGACGCGGCGTTTGTCGTTCCCGCGATGCTTCTCGCCGTTGTTCTCTGCTTCTTTAAAAGAACGAGAAAATACGGCTTCGCGATAGTCGGCGCCGTTGTGGTCGGCACGCTTATCACAAACATCATTATGAAACCGATGGTGCTTCGTATCCGTCCTTACAACACGCTTCAGATGACCGATTTCTGGCCGCAGTACAGCAAATGGTACAAGGCGGCAGGCTCGCTTTCCGAGTCGGATTATTCATTCCCCTCGGGTCATACCACTTCCGCTTTTGAGATGGCAATAGCCGTGTTCCTCTGCTTTATGTCGGATAAGAAAAGAAAGATCGCGTGGGTATTCCCCGTTATCGCCGCGCTTGTCGGCGTTTCGAGAATTTACCTTATGGTTCACTATCCCAGTGACGTCGTTGCCGGAGCGGTTGCCGGAACGGTTGCCGGAATCTGCGGCTTCCTTCTTGCGAAACTCGGCCTTCTTATCTTCTCAAAGGTTAAATTCCTCGACAATATAGACGCGGAAAAGATGTTTAAAAAGGGAATCAACACAAAGGCGGCGGGAGCCGTCATAACAGTTGCTCTCTGTGTTTTCCTCGGCCTTTCGTTCGGACTTCTGCTGACCGAGAGCGAGGAAGTAAAATGCGCTTATTCCGAGGAATACAACTGCAATAATAAGGCGAGAATAGACGATGAGGATTATCCCGCCATTGACGGAAAGAACTACTGCAAGATTCACTGGAAAGAACTCAGCGGCGAAGCTGAGGAAACCGGTGAGGAAGCTCCCGCTCAAAGCGAAGCTCCCGCGCAGACCGAAGATCGTAGCGATACAGCAGCCGCGGAGGAATCGCTTCAGGACGCGGCGTAAAATAATAATACATCAAAAACAGTTTCACGGTTTGCCGTGAAACTGTTTTTTTCAATGCATAATTCATAATGGAATGAATAATTTCGGGTCTCTTCGCTCCGATTTTAATATAAGTATCTGTAAGCTTGGCCCTCTCCGAGATCGGAGAGGGTGGCACGGAGCGCGTCCGGCGGACGATACAGCGAGGCGGTGAAATGAGGAAACAGGGAGTATCACGAAGAAACCACATTATTGGCCCTCTCCGGGGTCGGAGAGGGTGCCCGAAGGGCGGGTGTGGCGACATACAATCGCCGACAGAGTCGGCAACCGAAATTATTCATTATTCATTAAGTCATTATTCATTACAAAAATCGGGTGCGGCGGCAAAACACATTGCAACTTCGTATTCATTGGGAATACGGGTATTTTTCCCTCATCCCCTTGAATAATCAAACTGTTTATAGTAAAATAATCCGATAAATAATATTTAAGGAGAGTCCGATGCTCAAGAGGTTTTTAAGTTACTACCGTCCTCACATAAAAATATTCCTCTGCGATATGGGAGCGGCGCTGCTGGTCGCGATGATAGGAATGCTTTATCCCGTTATTACCCGCACGATGATCGGAACGCTGATTCCGCAGAGACAGTACCGCCTGATAGTCATATCGGGCGTATGCTTGCTTGCGCTTTATTTTATAAGAATGGGACTCAATTTCTTTATTCAGTATAAAGGGCACATGATGGGTGTCAGAATGCAGATGACGATGCGCTCCGATATGTTTCACCACCTTGAGAGACTGCCGTTCGCTTATTTTGACGGCCACGAAACCGGCAAGATAATGTCAAGAATGACGAGCGACCTTTTTGATATGGCGGAGCTTGCCCACCACGGTCCGGAAAATATCATTATCAGCTCGGTTTCGGTTATAATAGCGTTTGTCTATCTGTCATCAATCAGTCTGCCGCTTTCCCTGATTGTTTTTGCCGCTCTGCCTGTCCTCGTTTCCGTTTCGGTTTTCACGAGAAAGAGAATGAAGGCGGCTTTCAGGGAGAGGAATGTTTCAAACGCGGTTATCAACGCCGCCCTTGAGAGCAGTATCACCGGAGTCAGGGTGACAAAGGCGTTCACCAACGCGGAAAAAGAGGAGGAAAAATTCGCCGAGGGTCTCGAAGTCTTCAGGCAGGCAAACGGCCACGCTTATAAAGCCATGGCGACATTCACATCCTCGTCAACCTTTGTTACGGATATTTTCAATGTTATCGTGCTTATAGCCGGCGGACTGTTTCTCTATAACGGGAAAATAGATTTTGCCGATTATTCGGCTTTTATGGTTTCGATAAATCTTTTCATTTCACCTGTCAACAATCTTATCCGCTTTATGGAGCAGTTTCAGACCGGCATCACCGGCTTTGAGAGATTCTGTGAGATTATTGACACCGAGCCGGAGATTGACCTGCCCGGAGCGCGCGATGTTGCCCGTCTTGAGGGCAATATAGAATTCCGCGACGTCTGCTACGGCTACGGCGACGAGCCGGATGTTCTCAACGGAATTTCACTTAAAATCGGCAAGGGGGAAACCTTTGCCCTTGTGGGACCGAGCGGCGGAGGCAAGACGACGGTCTGCCATCTGATACCGCATTTTTATAAAATCCGTTCCGGTCAGATTCTGATAGACGGCGAAAATATTGAGGATATAACACTCGATTCGCTCCGGCGCAACATAGGAATAGTTCAGCAGGACGTTTATCTTTTCAACGCGAGCATACGTGAAAATATCCTTTACGGAAAACTTGACGCGACCGATGACGAGGTTATCGCCGCCGCGAAAAGGGCAAATATCCACGACTATGTAATGACGCTCGAAAAGGGGTACGATACCGTGATCGGCGAAAGAGGAATCCGGCTTTCGGGAGGGCAGAAGCAGCGGCTCTGTATCGCCAGGGTTTTCCTCAAAAATCCGCCTGTGCTGATACTTGATGAAGCAACCTCTTCCCTTGATAACACAACGGAAATTCTTATTCAGCAGTCGCTCGACGAGCTGTGCAAGGGCAGAACGACAATCGTTGTGGCGCACCGTCTTTCAACGATTAAAAACGCCGATGAAATCGCCGTTGTCGAGGGCGGTCTGATAACAGAAAAAGGCACCCACGAAGAGCTTATCGAAGCGGGCGGTCTCTACAAAAATCTTTATATGCAGCAGTTCAGGGAGTGATAAAAATGAAAGAGATGAAACTGACCGGGGTGTTCGGCGTCGATTATGAAAAACTCGGGCTCGTCAATCTGTTCGGAATCGAAAAAGCGGTCATAGATGACAGCGGCGTTTTCTCGCTTGTCATGGAAGTCAAGGAGGAGCACCTCAACGCATACGGAGTTGTCCACGGAGCTTCGCTCTATGCGCTCTGCGACTCGGCGGCGGGCGCCTTTGCCGCGTATAAAAACATTGAGGGAACCGGAGCCGACGGCAGTATTCACTATTACCGTCCCGCTTTTGCCGGCGACACGCTTTACGCCCGCGTCAGCGAGAGAAAGCAGGGAAAGAAACTGATGATTCTTTTCATTGAGCTGATAAACTCAGAAGGCAAACTGATTGCTGACGGAATGTTTACCGTTATGAAACATACGGATTAGTTTGTATTGTTCAAAAAAATTTTACTAAATTGATAAAATATGTCAAAATAATCATTTTATTTTATATGGGTAAGTGTTATAATATTTTTCAAAGCGGACTGACTCATTATAATGCTCATAATAATCATCCGAATGAACGGAGGTATAAACTTGTCTGAAATCATCACGGTAAAAGGTCTCAGCAAGTCTTACGGCAGCCATCAGGTTCTCAAGAACATCTCTTTCAGTTTTGAGGGGAACCAGATTATCGGGCTTCTCGGTCCGAACGGCAGCGGTAAGACTTCACTTATGAAAATACTTGTGGGCCTTATTCACGACTATTCGGGTAAAGTTCTCATTGACGGAAAGGTTCCCGGACCGAAAACAAAGGCAATGGTTGCCTATCTTCCCGAAAAAACATATCTTGCCGACTGGATGCGTTGCATCGACGCCATCAACTACATGGCCGATTTCTATAAAGACTTCGATAAGCAGAAGGCAATCAATATGATCCGCACCTTCAAGCTTCCGATGAAGCAGAAGATAAAGACCATGTCAAAGGGTATGCAGGAAAAGCTCCAGCTCGCCCTCGTAATGTGCAGAAACGCGAAACTCTATGTTCTTGACGAGCCGTTCGGCGGCGTTGACCCCGCGGCAAGGCAGTTCATACTCGATACAATAATGAGAAACCACCCCGAAGGTTCAACCGTTCTCATTTCCACCCATCTTATCTACGATCTCGAGGACACATTTGACTCCGTGCTGATGATAGGCAGGGGCAAGGTTCTCGTCAAGACGGAAGCGGCGAGAATCACCGCGTCCGGCAGAACCATAGAAAGTCTGTTCAAGGAGGTGTTCGGCAATGTTTGGGAAGCTGATTAAAAACGAAATCAAAAGTACAGCTCACACCATCGGCCTCATTTATATCGTTGCCGCAATCGCCATCGGACTTATGGCTATGGCTTATATCTTCAAGATAAACTGGATAAGCGCGGCGGCGACGGTTGTTCTCGCAGTTGCGGCGGGAGCGGCAATCCTCGTTACGTTTTTTATGGTTATCGTAAACTTCCAGAAGAGTCTTTACAGTAATCAGGGCTACCTGAGCTTTACTCTTCCCGTGACAAGCGGCCAGCTTCTCGCGGCAAAAACGATAGTTTCGTTTATGTGGATGCTTATCAGCTACATTGTCGCGATAGCGGTTTTCGTCGGAATTTACCTTTACGCTTCGGCTATGGTCGGAGATGACGTCAAGGCGGCGGCAAGAGTGCTTATGGCGTTTATGGAAGGCATTCCTTCCGGAGCCACAATCAAAAAGGTATTTATTTTCCTCGCGATTTATGTTTTCGTGCTGATTGTTTTTCTTATTGCCCAGCTTTATTTCGCGATTACCCTCTCAAACACGAGAGTTATGCAGAAGCTCGGCGTATTCTCAATAGTTATCGTGTT
>JAFWRV010000281.1 GCA_017519685.1 Clostridia bacterium | reverse complement strand
TCCGGGACTCGTTTTTAATCTGTGTGTCAAACGAAGTCTTGCTGATACCGAATTCCGATGAAAGGCGGTTTGAGTATATTTCTTTTTCAACCTCGGTGCAGGAGGCAAGTATCGCCGCCGCAGCCGAGAGAAACCTGACTTTTCCGTCATCGGTTAAAATGTTGTAATTCGCTTTTTCACGGTCAAGACGGTATTCCACATCGTTTTCCGAGGCGGACAGCATAGCGGCGAATCTTTCCCTGCCGTAGGTGCGCAGAATTTCGTCGGCATCCTTGCCGCCGCTCATATTGATAATCTTGAGTTTTATACCCGTCTGCCCGAAAATATTCAGCGCTTTTTCAGTCGCTTTTTTCCCCGCATCGTCATTGTCGTAGCAGATAAGGAGCTCGTCCGCGTATCTCGCGATAAGATTTGCCTGCTCCTTTGTCAGCGCCGTGCCGAGCGTCGCTATCGCGTTTGTGAAGCCGAATTCGTGAAGGGCGATGACATCCATCTGACCTTCGGCCAGAATCAGCTGTCTGGAGCTTGTGTTTTTAGCGAAATTCAGCGCGTAAACTCCGTTGCCTTTTTTATAGACCGGAGTATCTTCGGTGTTGATATATTTGGGCTTGCTGTCATCAAGCACCCTTCCGCTGAAGGCAATCACGTTTCCTCTCAGGTCCATAACGGGGAACATAACCCTGTTGCGGAAAGCGTCGTAAATTCTGCCTGTTTTTCCGGACCTTTTCGCGAGATTCGCATGAATCAGTTCCTGCTCGGTAAAGCCGAGCGCTTTCAGATGGTCGGATAATTTCTGCCAGCTGTCCGGAGCGTAGCCGAGCCCGAAATGATTGATGATGTTTTTCGGCAGATGTCTTTTCTGAAAGTATTCAAGCCCCGCTTTGCCGTCTTCGCTCCAGAGCGTTGAATTATAAAACCTTGCCGCTTCCCTGTTTGCGTTCAGTATGCGCACTCGCAGCTTCGCGAGCGTGTCATCATAGCCGTCCTCGGGCATCGTCATGCCCGCTCTCTCGGCGCAGGTTTTCACGGCTTCGACATAATCGAGATTATCCATTCTCATAATGAAGCTGATTACGTCGCCGGACGCTCCGCATCCGAAGCAATAAAAAGACCTTGTATCGGGATAAACCGTGAACGACGGTGTTTTTTCGTTATGAAACGGGCAGAGTCCTTTGAGTGTTCTGCCGTTTCTTTTCAATGATATATAGGATGAAATCACATCTTCTATATCAAGTCTGTCCAGCATATCGCGGACAAATTCTCTGCTTATACCTGCCACTTATTTCACTTCTCCGTTATCATATATTCAATTATTCAATCAGTCGTCTTCTTCGTTTCTCTTTTTAATCGCGACTCCCGCGAGGATTCCGGCGCCCGTTATGCAGACTATGCCGCCGACCATAGCGAGACCGAATATAAGCGTCGGGTCAATGGATTTGTCTTCCTTTTCGGGACCTGTGGTTTCAAAGTTTTCCGTTCTCTCGGTCTGCTCCTCATAATACTCGGTGTATGCCTCGGCGGGGTTCACAACCGAAGTGGGAACGGATTCGCCGTCCTGCGCCGAGGTCAGGAACTGCTCATAGCCCTCGGGCATTGACTGTGTTGTATAAGTCGGCGCGTTATCAATTACCTCCGCTTCATTGCTGCGGTAGGTTGTGTATCCGTCAAAAGAAACGGTGACGGTGGTTGTGGCGTCTTCGGGACCGGTTGTGACGTAACCCGACGTCGTGTCGTTTGAGGGATTGCCCGTCGTTGAATTCGGGTCTGTGGTGCCGGTCAGAGATGTTGCCGCCGTCGCGGTGTCGCCCGCCGTGGTTGTGTCGCTTGTTCTGCCGCCGCTCGCGGTTCTTATCGTCTGGCCTGTTTTGGCATTCTTGAGAACCGGATAGCTGTGACCGGGTGTTGAACGCGGAGTGAAAACCGCGTAGGAATCCGACGGGAATGTGAGTGTTCTGCCTTTATAAGCGTAACCGTCGGAGGCGGTATCCTGTTCAAACATCGTGAGTTTTTTGGATGTGGCGCTCTTGACTATCGCCCACCTGCCGGTTGAGGCGCTGTAAATAATATCGCCCTGACCCGGTGTCGAGGGGGTCTGAAATACATAGCCCTGCGTCAGCATAACGGGACCGTTGGCGCCCGTGGAAATGTTAAGCGAGAACGCCGAGGAATAAAACCTGATAACGAGCTCCGCGCTTGTGTATTCGGGCGTCTTTGCGCTGTAATAGGAGTCAACTCCGGCGTAGGAATCGACTGTTACTCTGTCCTCTCCGGTCAGGCGTACCTTCGTGCCTTCGCTGACATCGGAGTACCAGTCCGCCGAAGCGGTGAATGTCAGTATCAGCATCAGGAACACCGCCAATACGGGAGAAACTGCTTTGATTATCTTCTTCATTTATGTCACCTCAATCTGAAAATGACCACGATCTCGGAATGAACAGATCATTGAAAATTCTGACCGCGTATCTGTCCGTCATGCCGGCGATGAAATCGCAGGCGGCGGTTTCCGGAGATTCGGTTCTTGCTATTCTTAAATAAAGTTCGGGCATCATTTCGGGGTATTTCACGTATTTATCGTAGAGCATGCTCAGCATTTCCGCCGCTTTGCTCTCCTCGCTTTTGCAGACGGGATTGGTATAGACCATTTCAAACATAAAGCTGTGAAGCATATCGAAAACAAACTGAATATCCGGGGACAGGCGGATGTCGCTGCCGCTGTTTTCAATGCAGTTTATAACCAGCGTGTTTATTCTCCCGCTTTTGGAATAACCGAGCACGTCGCGTATTTCGGTCGGAATATCATCCTCCGTCATTATGCCCGCCGCGACGGCGTCGTCAATATCGTGATTTATATAGGCGATTCTGTCCGCGAGACGGACTATCCTGCCCTCAAGAGTCTGCGCCTGCTCGCCTGACGTGTGCCTCTCAATACCGTTTCTCACTTCATAAGTAAGATTCAGGCCTTTGCCGTCTTTCTCGAGCTTGTCAACGACCCTGAGACTCTGCTCATAATGCTTGAAGCCGTTGGGATTGACGGCAGCCAGCGCTCTCTCGCCGGCGTGCCCGAAAGGAGTGTGCCCGAGATCGTGCCCGAGCGCAATCGCCTCCGTCAGGTCCTCATTCATCCTCAGCGCGCGGGCGATGGTACCCGCAATCTGCGAGACTTCAAGAGTATGGGTAAGCCGTGTGCGGTAATAATCCCCTTCGGGAGAAAGAAAAACCTGGGTTTTGTGCTTGAGACGGCGAAACGAGCTTGAATGAATGATTCTGTCCCTGTCTCTCTGATACGCCGTTCTGACGGGACATTCATCCTCCTGCCGCATTCTTCCCTTTGTTTCGGCGGCGAGAGCCGCTCCGGGACTGAGCATCGCTTTTTCCCTTTCGCAGGTTATTTCTCTGATGCAGGCCATTTCTTCACTCCTTTGTATCCCTGTAACAATTAATACGCAATATTTTACATAATCCCTTTTTTATTTTTGTTAACAATTTGTAAATTAGCCGTCTTTTGCAAATGCAAATAAGCGGTTGACATAATATTTGCTTATGATATATAATAATTAGATGAATTAACAAACAGGAGAACTGTTATGGCAAAAACACTCGTATTGGCGGAAAAGCCGTCCGTCGCAAGGGATCTTGCCCGTGTGCTCGGCTGCAAAAAGAACGGAAACGGCTGTATATCCGGAGATAAATATATAGTAACCTGGGCGCTCGGCCACCTCGTGACTCTTGCCGACCCGGAGGCCTACGATGATAAATACAAGACCTGGAAGATGGAAGATCTTCCGATGCTGCCCGACAGGATGAAACTCGTTGTCATCGGTCAGACCTCAAAGCAGTTCAGGGCAGTCAGCGCGCTTCTTCAGAGCAACGAGGTAAACAAGGTTGTAATCGCGACCGACGCCGGGCGTGAAGGCGAGCTCGTCGCAAGATGGATTATCATAAAATCCGGATGCAAAAAGCCGCTTGAGCGCTTATGGATTTCATCCCAGACAGACAAGGCAATCCGCGAGGGATTCGCTTCTCTCAAGCCCGCTTCACAGTATGACAATCTTTTTAAAAGCGCCCAATCGAGAGCGCAGGCGGACTGGCTCGTCGGTCTGAATGTCACAAGAGCCCTCACCTGCAAACACAACGCTCAGCTTTCCGCCGGCAGGGTGCAGACTCCGACGCTCGCTATGATAGTCAAAAGAGAGGAAGAAATCCAGAAATTCAGACCTAAGGATTATTTCACCGTCAAGGCGGATTTCGGCAATTTCACGGCTCTCTATAAAGACAGTCACAATCAGGCGAGATTCTTTGACGCGGCAGCCGCGCAGGCAATTACTCAAGCGGTAAAAGGTCAGAGGGGAATACTCAGCGAAGTCAAAAAAGTATATAAATTCAAAGCGCCCCCGGCCGCGTATGACCTGACCGAGCTTCAGAGAGACGCCAACAGGAAATACGGATATTCGGCAAAACAGACTCTCCAGTATATGCAGAGTCTCTACGAAACACATAAGTTACTTACCTATCCGAGAACGGATTCGAGATATATCACAAAAGACGTTGTCGCGACTCTGCCTGAACGCCTCAAGGCGATAGCCGTCGGCCCGTACAGGGAAGCGGCAAACTCGGTTCTGAGGACAAAGCCGCTGAGGACCACCTATATTGTAAACGACGCGAAGGTCAGCGACCACCACGCGATAATTCCGACCGAGCAGTATGTTGACTTAAACCGCCTTTCAAACGATGAAAGGCATATCTACGACCTTGTCGTAAGAAGATTTCTTGCTGTTCTCAGCGCGCCTTACGAATATGACGAGGTTCAGGTTAAAGTGACTGTCGGCAAATATAATTTCTACGCCAAAGGACAGAGCGTCAAATCCGCGGGCTGGAAAGCGATGTATGATTCCGTGCCCGGCGACGATGACGATGACACCCCCGATATGAAATCTCAGTCTCTCCCGGCTCTTTCACAGGGCGCGTCCGTCACGGTAAAAGAGGCGAGAACGGTGGCCGGCAAAACAACTCCTCCGTCAAGATACACGGAAGCGACACTGCTGACGGCGATGGAAAACCCGACCGGTCAGGTTGAAGACGGCTCCCTGCGCGACGCTCTCAAAACCGCGGGCGGTCTCGGAACGCCGGCGACAAGAGCCGATATAATCGAAAAATTATTTGACTCGTTCTATGTTGAAAGACGCGGCAAGGAAATTCACCCGACTTCAAAGGGAAGGCAGCTTATCAGCATAGTTCCTCCCGAGCTCAAATCCGCCGAGCTTACCGCCAAATGGGAGCAGCGCCTCTCACTCATCGCTAAGGGAAGCGCGAATGACAGACAGTTTGTCGATGAAATGAGGAAATACGCCACCTCTCTCGTCAGCGAAGTCAGGGCGGGAACGGCGGTTTATCATCACGACAACATCACCCGTGAGGTTTGCCCGGAATGCGGAAAATATCTGCTTGAGGTAAACGGCAAAAAGGGTAAAATGCTCATCTGCCAGG
>JAFWRV010000280.1 GCA_017519685.1 Clostridia bacterium | reverse complement strand
TGCCTACGAAAGCGGAGCAGTACAGGGCGAAAATTCCGACGAAAATTTTGTACGCGATTTTTGCGATTAAGGTGTCAAGTAACATATTATCCTCCGTGAAAAACATCAGTTTTTACTATTATTATCCAAAAAAAATTGTTTGTCAATACGAAAAACACAAACCGCCTGATTTTGCTTGACAAAGGCTTCTTTATATATTAAACTATATTAGATATACTATCAGTAAGTGTTCTAAAGGAGATATATTAAATGCAGATTTATGAAGAACTCAAAGCAAGAGGACTTATCGCTCAGGTAACTGACGAAGAAAAGGTCAGGGACCTTGTCAATAACGGAAAGGCAACTTTTTATATCGGATTTGACCCCACTGCCGACTCGCTGCATGTCGGTCATTTTATGGCGCTCTGCCTTATGAAAAGACTTCAGATGGCGGGCAACAAGCCGATCGCCCTTATAGGCGGCGGAACCGGTATGATAGGCGACCCCTCCGGCAAAACCGATATGCGCCAGATGCTTACTCCCGAAATGATTCAGCATAATGTTGACTGTTTCAAAAAACAGATGAGCCGGTTCATAGATTTTTCCGAAGGCAAGGCGCTGCTGGTCAACAATGCCGACTGGCTGCTTGACCTGAACTATATTGATGTTCTTCGTGAAGTCGGTCCGTATTTCTCTGTCAACAATATGCTGCGCGCGGAGTGCTATAAACAGAGAATGGAAAAGGGCCTTTCCTTCCTTGAGTTCAACTATATGATAATGCAGTCCTATGACTTTTATGTTCTTTACAACAAGTACGGCTGCAATCTCCAGTTCGGCGGAGATGACCAGTGGAGCAATATGCTCGGCGGCAGAGAGCTTATCCGCAAGAAACTCGGTCTTGAGGAGCAGGACGCCAAAGCGCAGGCGATGACAATCACCCTCCTGCTCAATTCCGAGGGCAAGAAAATGGGCAAAACCGTTTCGGGCGCCGTCTGGCTTGACGCCGAAAAAACATCGCCCTACGATTTCTATCAGTACTGGCGCAATGTTGACGATGCAGACGTTCTCAAATGTATCCGTATGCTGACCTTCCTTCCTCTTGAAGAAATAGACGCCATGGACAGCTGGGAGGGCAGTCAGCTGAATAAAGCCAAGGAAATTCTCGCTTACGAGCTGACAAAGCTCGTTCACGGAGCGGAGGAAGCGGAAAAAGCGCAGGCAACGGCAAAATCGCTGTTCAGCGGCGCGGGAGACGCGGAAAACATGCCTTCAACCGTTCTTTCAGACGAAGATTTCACCGACGGCAAAATCGATATTCTCGGTATTCTTGTCAGAACCGGAATAGCAAAGTCAAGAAGCGAGGCGAGAAAGCTCTGCGAGCAGAACGCCGTTTCGGTTGACGATGAAAAAGTAACCGATACATATACCTCTTACACAAAGGAACAGCTTGCCGCGAAAGCGATTGTTGTCAAAAAAGGCAAGAAAGTTTTCCACAGGGTTGAAGCGTAATGTTGAAGGCGGATGAGAGATACGCGCTGTTCATCGATATCGACAGAACACTGACCGTTGATGACAATGTCATTCCGCGGGAAAATCTCGAAGCCATCAGAGCCGCCAGGGAACTCGGGCATTATGTTTTTATCAATACCGGCCGTTCATACGGAAACATACCGGCAAAGATATTCGCTCAGGCGGAGTATGACGGCATGATTTCCGGAAACGGTTCTATGGCGGATTTCGGGAATGAAAGACTGTTTTCGTATTTCATACCCCGGGAAACGGTTTACAGAATCGGCGAATATGTTTTTTCGCGCCCCGATGTCTGGGGAGCGTTTGAGGGCAGAAGATACTGCTATATCTATACGAACGATCTGAGGTCCAGGGGAAGCGAACAGATACCCGTCGGTTCTGTTGAGGAACTTGAGAATGTTTCGGCGGATGACGATATTCAGGTTATAGCCACAAACAAGAATATCGACCCGGATTTCATGAAATCGCTGAGCGCGGAGGTAACCTTCTTTGAGTTTGACCATTATTACGATATGGTCAGAAAGGGCAACAACAAATCTCTCGCGATGAAAAGCGTGATAAATATGCTCGGCATTCCTCCCGAAAACACCATCGCTTTCGGAGACAGTGAAAACGATCTCGAAATGCTTAAGACCGCCGGTATCGGCGTAGCGATGGCAAACTCACAGCCGGAGCTGCTTGAAGCGGCCGATTTCATTACCCTTTCAAATTATGAGGGCGGAGTCGGCAAAGCAATTGAAAAATTATTATTGAAAAGGGGAATATAACATGGGAAAAGCAATCAGAAAAGCAATTAAAATCGCGGCGGGAGCAGGCATCGCCTATCTCGCGCTCGGTGAGATTGTCTATGAGGGAGTTGTCAACATCGGCTTCAATCAGTTTATCAGAAAAAGCGGAGCGTTTGACAGCAAGGAAGAAGCCGAATTTTATGATGAATGCATTCCCGACAAGGAGGGCAAGGAATGGTATGATGCGATGTCGGCGGGAGATACCCAGCTCTGGTCGGACCGTATTCACAGAAGCACCTATGCCAAAGTTTATTTTCCCGAAGAAAAATCCGATAAATGGGCTATAGTCATCCACGGCTATACCTCAAGTCCCAGGGGAATGTCTCACTGGGCAAAGACCTATTACGAAATGGGCTTTAACGTGATTATGCCTCACATGATAGGCCACGGCTCCGATTCGAGCCACTATACCTCAATGGGCTATTATGACAAGCTTATTATTCTCGACTGGATTGATTATATTCTTTCCCTCAATAAAAACGCGAAGATAGTCATTCACGGTGTTTCGATGGGAGCGGCTACAACCATGCTCGTAACCGGAGAAGATAT
The DNA here is from genome assembly GCA_017519685.1 of Clostridia bacterium. GTDB lineage: Bacteria > Bacillota > Clostridia > Oscillospirales > Acutalibacteraceae > CAG-177. The sequence continues at coordinate 926 of JAFWRV010000280.1, read as the reverse complement.
TCCCGATAATGTCGTCGCGGCTGTTGAGGACTGCGGATACACATCCTGCTGGGATGAATATTCAAGTCAGGTTGGGCCGATGTTCCATCTTCCCGCCTATCCGGTCGTAAGTTCCGCGAACATCATCTCAAAAATCCGCGGTAATTTCGATTTCAAGGAAGCGTCGCCGATTAAAGCCGTTGTCAAGTCAAAGACACCGACCCTGTTCATCCACGGCGAAGGCGATACGTTCGTTCCTTACAGCATGATGCAGCCGCTTTATGAAGCGTGCGCGGCTCCCGACAAAAAGATGCTTTCGATTCCCGAAGCGTTCCACGCCGCCGCGGCATTCTTTGACAATGAGCTTTACTGGAATACGGTAAAGGAATTCATCGGTAAATATATCTGATAATCCGGAGGAGAAAAATGATAATTACAAACGATATAAAATACGTCGGAGTTAACGACCATGTTATAGACCTTTTTGAAGGGCAGTATGACATTCCCAACGGAATGGCGTACAATTCCTATGTTATTCTCGATGAGAAGACCGTCGTTATGGACACCGTTGACAGAAAGTTCACTCACGAGTGGCTTGACAATGTTGCCGGTGCGCTTGAAGGTAGGAAGCCCGATTATCTTATAGTTCAGCACATGGAGCCGGACCATTCCGCGAATATCACCCAGTTTATGAATAACTATCCCGATGCCGTGATTATTTCCTCGGCAAAGGCATTCACGATGATGAATAACTTTTTCGGCACCGATCATGCCGACAGAAGAATAGTAGTCGGTGAAGGTGATACCATTTCGCTCGGCAGACACACCCTTAATTTCGTGACCGCCCCGATGGTTCACTGGCCCGAGGTCATTATGACCTATGACAGCACTGATAAAGTTTTGTTCTCAGCCGACGCTTTCGGAAAATTCGGCGCTCTCGACGTTGA
>JAFWRV010000279.1 GCA_017519685.1 Clostridia bacterium | reverse complement strand
ATACCAGGATGTCAGCAAGGCGCAGGATATGATATTCTACGCCCTCTCCGGCGGCAATAAAAACAGATTTATGGTCGGTGACGTGAAGCAGAGTATATACGCTTTCCGTCAGGCGATGCCCGAGGTTTTCACAGATCTGCGAAAGTCCATGACGGATTATAACGGGAAAGACTATCCCGCAAGAGAATATCTCAACTGCAATTACAGAAGCCGGAAAGGTATTACAGACACCGTCAATTTCATTTTTTCCCAAATTATGCGCGAAAACACAGGCGGAGTGGATTACGGCGAAGGTGAAAGACTTGTTCCCGAGGCCAAATATCCCGAAACGGATGAGCCGTGCACCGAAATCTGTCTGGTTTCCTCCGATGAGAAAAAAGACAGTCTTACCGTCCAGGCGGAATTCGCGGCTAACCGCATACTCAACGCGGTTGAAAACAAAATGCAGATTACCGGCTCAGACGGCAAACTCCGCGACGCCGGATTCAGTGATTTCTGCATTCTCTTCCGAAGCGGCAAAAAGGCCGTCACTCCTTTTACGAAAGTATTTGAAAAGTTCAATATACCGTTTGTTTCTGATAACAAATCATCTTTTCTTCAATCGCCCGAAATCGGTTTTGTTATTTCTCTTCTCAGAATTATCAACAATCCGACGGACGATGTGTCAATGCTGTCGGTGCTGCTGTCCCCCGTTTACGGCTTCACACCTGATGAGCTCGCGATTATGAGAACGGAAAACAGCCGCGGCAATATTTATTCCTGCGTTGTAACCGCCTCGGAATCCGGAAATGAAAAAGCCGCCGCTTTTCTTAAATCACTCGCCGCGCTCAGAAGAATATCCCTGACTTATTCCGCGGGTGAATTCACGGCGAAAATAATTGATGAAACCGGTTACAGAGCGATTGTATCGTCAATGAAAAACGGTGAAATTAGAAGAGCAAATCTTAATTCATTTATCAATCTCGCAAATAATTATGAGCAAAACGGTGTTAAAGGTATCTCGGGCTTTGTAAGATTTCTCGACAAAACGGAAGGTCAGGATATAAAGGCAAACACGAATAACAAAACCGACTCCTCAAACGCTGTTAAAATGATGACTATTCACGGCAGCAAGGGTCTTGAATTTCCCGTTGTGATACTTGTAAACAACGAAAAAGCGTATAATGATCAGGATTTGAAAAAAGCAGTCATTCCCACAAAAAACTGCGGGCTCGGTATGAAATACATTGAGGACGGCGTCAGGTATGACACCTTATTCCATTGCGCGGCAGTCGAAGAAAAGAAAAAAGAACTCTACGCCGAGGAAATGAGAATTCTCTATGTTGCTCTTACAAGGGCAAAGGAAAAAATGATTATTGTTTCATCGGAGCCGAACTTTAAAAGTTGGAAAGATAATATTATCAAAGGCACGGACCCCGATGAACAGACAATATTCTCACTTAACAGTCACGCGAAACTTATCCTGACAGCAATGATGAAGCATCCCGACGCTCATCTGCTGCGTGAAAAAGCGGGAATTGAAACAGATGTTCACGAGCCGTGCGAATCGGCTGTTACATT
>JAFWRV010000278.1 GCA_017519685.1 Clostridia bacterium | reverse complement strand
TTTCCATTCCTCATCACCGGCGCCGAACGATGTCACGCCGATACCGGAGCCCATATCTATATATTCTTTTCCGTTTACGTCAACGAAAAGCGAACCCTTTCCGCTGACTATTTCAACCGGAAACCTTGCGTAGGTGTCCGCTATATATTTTTTGTCTTTTTCTGTTACAGTCATGATTTGCCTCCGCTGAACATGGTACCGGCGCCCTCATCTGTCAGCAGCTCAATGAGGATTGAATGGGGGACCGTTCCGTCCATGATGATAACATTTTTAACGCCTTTTTCAAGCGCTTCAAAGCAGCAGTCAACCTTGGGAATCATACCGCCCGAAATAATACCCTCCTTCTTTAACTGCTCCGCCTGCTCCGAAGTGATTTCGGGGATGAGCGATGAAGGGTCGTTTTTATCGCGGAGAACTCCGGCTATATCGGTCATCATAATCAGTCTTTCGGCGTTGAGAGCGCCTGCAATGTGACCGGCGGCAGTATCTCCGTTAATGTTGTATGTGTTGCCGTCTCTGTCACAGCCGAGAGTGGAGATAACCGGAATGTATCCTTTTTCAAGCAGGTCGATAACCGGTTTCGGGTTGATTTTTTTGATTTCACCGACATAACCCAGCTTTTCGTCTTTTATACCGGCTTCAATCAGTCTGCCGTCCATACCGGAGATGCCGATAGCTTTGCCGCCCTCTTTTTCAAGAAGATTGACAAGAGTCTTGTTGACCTTGCCGGCAAGCACCATCTGAACTATGTCAACAGATTCCTTGTCTGTGACACGCAGGCCGTCAACGAATTCGGCGGTCTTGCCGAGTCTGCTCATCATGGCGTTGATTTCGGGACCTCCGCCGTGAACAAGAACAACCTTTACTCCGATGGTCGAGAGAAGAACAATGTCCTCCATAACCTGCATCTTGAGCTTTTCGTCTATCATTGCGTTTCCGCCGTATTTAACAACGACGATTTTGCCAGTATAGCGTTTTATATACGGCAGAGCTTTGACTATATCGTTTGCGCGCTGTTCTGCCGATGAATGGAATTCACTCATATTTACCTCCGTTTAAGTGCGGTAATCTCCGTTGATTTTCACGTAATCATAAGTCAGATCACAGCCCCACGCGGTTGCCTGTGCATCGCCGCTGTTGAGATTGACAAGTATTTCAATTTCGTCTTCAAGCAGGATTTCCTTTGCCTTATCTTCGCTGAAATCAATGCCCGAGCCGTCTTTGCACACGGGTATTTCGCCTTTCGCGCTTTTGAATGACACATCGATTTTATTGACATCTACACTCGCACCGCTGTAACCGATTGCGCAGAGCACTCTGCCCCAGTTGGCGTCTGAACCGAACATCGCGGCTTTGAGAAGACTTGAGCAGATTACGCTCTTTGCGACTGTTTTTGCAGTATCTGTATCCGAAGCGCCGCTGACTTTGCATTCAAGAAGCTTGGTAGCGCCTTCGCCGTCACCGGCAATCATTCTGCAGAGATTGACATTGACTGTATTAAGCGCCTTCATGAATATGTCAAAGTCGTGTCCCGCGTGCGTGATTTCGGCGTTTCCCGCCGCGCCGTTTGCGAGCACGGTTACCATATCATTGGTTGATGTGTCGCCGTCAATGGAAATCATATTGAATGTGTTTTTTATATCGCCCGAAAGAGCGGTTTTGAGCATCTCGGGTGAAATTGCGCAGTCGGTGGTGATGAATACAAGCATTGTAGCCATATTCGGATGAATCATTCCGCTGCCTTTCGCGATTCCGCCGATTTTACAGGTTTTGCCGTCAATTTCAAATTCAACCGCAACCTCTTTTTTTCTCGTGTCGGTTGTCATAATGCCTTCCGCCGCCTCATCGCTCCCGTTATCGCTGAGAGAATCGACAAGCTCGCCGATGTGTGAAGCAATCGGCTCGATTTCAAGCGGCTGTCCTATGACACCCGTTGATGCGACAACCACATCCTGAGGCGAAATGCCGAGGCCGTTAGCTATCAGGTCGCTCATTTTTTCGGCTATTTCAATCCCGTTTGCGTTGCAGGTGTTCGCGTTTCCGCTGTTGCAGATAACCGCCTGCGCTTTGCCGTTGGCGATATGCGACGCCGTAACCGTCAGGGGAGCGCCCTTGACGAGATTTGTCGTATAAACCGCCGCCGCCGAGCAGATATTTTCGCTGAAGATTACGGAGAGATCTCTTTTATCCCTGTTTTTGCGGATGCCGCAGTGAATGCCTCCTGCTTTGAATCCATTTGCGGCACATACGCCGCCGTCAATAAGTTTCATAATATATCCTTTCGGGAGTTCAGAAAACCAGACCTGTTTTTCCGTCAACTCCGATTACTGTGTTCATATTCTGAATCGCAGCGCCCGACGCGCCTTTTCCGAGATTGTCAAATACCGATACGAGAAGAATTCTGTCTTCATTTCCGCAGACCGTTATTTTCATATCGTCACGGCCGCTGAATTCTCCGGCGTAGAGAAAAGCGCCTTCAGTTTCTTCATATCTGACAAGTCCGTCTGTGTAGTAACTTCTGTATATTTCTTTTATATTACCGGCAGTTCCTTTTATCTGTGATGAAAAGAGGGGAACGGTGACCTGCATACCCGAATAATACGGCGCTACAACGGG
>JAFWRV010000006.1 GCA_017519685.1 Clostridia bacterium | reverse complement strand
TTAAAAAGCGTCAGCCGGGCGAGCCGTCCCAGCTCAAACGCGTTTTCACCTGCAAGCCCCTTATGCTTGTTCTTCTCATGGGCGTTCTCTCAAGCGGAAGATATATGGTTCAGGCGGCGGCGATTCATGTCGCGCGTTACGCCTTCTATATAGGTCCCGACCTTACGGGTCTCTCCTATGAGGAAAAGGTTGCCGCAATCGAGGCGAGCGTCGCTTCGGTCAAGACCATCTTCCAGGTCTGCGCCATTGTCGGTATGTTCGGCGCGACACTGCTTATGCCGTATCTCATGAAAAAGATTGACTATAAAAAGCTTCTTGTCATCACCTGCCTTGTCGGCGCAGGCGCAAGCGTTTTCACAACGCTTATCGGCTGGTTCACAAACAACCTTTACATCTGCATCCCCTTCATTGTCATCACCTGCATTCCCCTCGGTGTTATCAATGTTATCACAGGCGCGCTTATCTGCGACTGCCTTGACTATCTTGAACTTAAAACGGGAGCGAGAGACAACGGTCTCGGCGCGGCAGTCCAGGGTTTCATAAACAAAATCGGCTCCGCTCTTTCAACCTGCGGAATCATCGTAATGTATATGGTTATCGGATTTGAGCCCTCCAAGATGCTGTCCTCCACTGTTGTCACCGCGGCAACCGAACTTACCAGAACACAGAACTTCGCTGTCTTCTCACTTGTTTCGGTTATCCCGGGAATAAGTCTTCTCCTGTGCGCAATCCCGATGTTCTTCTATAAGATTTCGGGCAAAGAAAAAGAAAATATGATTGCCGCCCTTCAGGCAAAACGCGAAGCCGAAGGCGTGCAGATTTCAGAATAATTACTGTTAAAGCCGGTGTTCCCAATGTCCTCAAAAAAAGATTTAAGAAATATCGCGATTATTGCCCACGTTGACCACGGCAAGACTACTCTTGTTGACGAAATGCTCAAGCAGAGCGGCACCTTCCGTGAGAACGAGCAGGTCGCGGAAAGAGTAATGGATTCCAACGACCTCGAAAGGGAAAGAGGAATCACGATTCTTTCAAAAAACACTTCCATTCACTATAAAGGTACCAAAATAAATGTCGTTGACACCCCGGGTCACGCCGATTTCGGCGGCGAGGTGGAGCGCATACTTATGATGGTTGACGGCGTTCTGCTTCTTGTTGACGCGTTTGAGGGCTGTATGCCCCAGACGAGATTCGTTCTCAAGAAAGCTCTCAATCTCAGGAAAAAAGTTCTGGTCGTCATCAATAAAATCGACCGTCCCAACGCCCGCCCCTACGAAGTCGTCGATGAGGTTCTCGACCTTTTCATCGACCTCGGCGCGGACGAGGATCAGCTTGAGTTCCCCGTCGTTTACGCAAGCGCGAAAGACGGCTATTCATCTCTTGACCCCGATGTGCGCGAGGGTGATATGCAGCCGCTCTTTGACGCGATTCTCGAAAATATTCCGGCGCCCGAAGGCGACCCCGACGGTCCGCTTCAGTGCCTGTTTTCCTCTCTTGACTATGACGATTATATCGGCAGGATAGGTGTCGGCAGAGTTGAAAGAGGAAGGATAAAGCGAAACGAGCAGGCGGTTCTCTGCAAGACCGACGGCTCAAAGCAGGCGGTCAAGGTTTCGCGTCTTTATCAGTTTGAAGGTCTCAAGAGAGTTGAGTGCGAAGAAGCGCAGGCAGGCGATATCATCTGCGTTTCAGGTATTGAGGGAATCAATATCGGCGAAACTCTCTGCGACCCGGATAACATAGATCCCCTTCCGTTCATCAAAATCGACGAGCCGACCATTTCAATGAATTTCATTGTCAATGACAGCCCGTTTGCCGGAAAGGAAGGCAAGTTCGTCACCTCAAGAAACATCCGCGACCGCCTCTTCAAAGAGGTTGAAACCAATGTCAGCATGAGAGTTGAGGAAACCGAAACCACCGATACCTTCAAGGTTTCGGGCAGAGGCGAGCTGCACCTCTCCATTTTAATAGAAACAATGCGCCGTCAGGGTTATGAATTCCAGGTTTCACGCCCGAAGGTAATTCTTAAAAACATTGACGGCAAAGTATATGAGCCGATGGAGCTTCTGATAGTTGAGGTTCCCGAGCAGTATGTCGGCGTTGTTATAGAAAAACTCGGCTCAAGAAAAGCCGAGCTCGAAAACATGGGCGCGCGCGAGGGCGGCTCATCACATCTTGAATTCAAAATTCCTTCAAGAGGTCTTATCGGCTACCGCTCAGAATTCCTTACCGACACAAACGGCAACGGTATCATGAACCAGCTTTTCAGCGGTTATGAACCCTTCAAGGGCGAAATCCATACCCGTGAGCGCGGCTCAATCGTTGTTCACGAAACGGGCGTCAGCTCCGCCTACGGTCTTTTCAACACGCAGGACAGAGGCCGTCTGTTCATAGGACCGGGCGTTGACGTATATGAAGGAATGATAATAGGCGAATGCGCCAAAAACGAAGATGTCACCTGCAACGTCTGCAAACTGAAACATCTTACCAACACCCGCGCTTCCGGCTCGGATGAAGCTCTGAGACTTGTTCCTCCGAGCACGATGAGTCTTGAGCAGTGTATGGAATTCATAAAGGACGACGAGCTGCTCGAGGTCACTCCGGTATCTCTGCGTCTGCGTAAACGCATTCTCTCCAAGGAACAGAGAATGAAAGACCAGTTCAGAAAGAAATAATATGACTGAAAACAAAAAATCCGCCGTTGCGCTCGGCAGCTTTGACGGTCTTCACAAGGGTCATATGTCCGTTATTGCCTGCGCTCTTTCAAAAAAAGAGTGCGGGCTTGTTCCTGTTGTGCTGCTGTTTGAATCGCATCCGCTGAAAATCCTTACAGGCAAAGCGCCGGCGGAGCTTCTCTCCCCCTCGGCTCGCAATGAAATTCTGCGTAAAGCGGGGATAGAAAGCCACTTTATAAATTTTGAAAAAATCAGGGATTACTCCCCCGGAGAATTCTTTGAAAAAATCATTATCGGCGAGCTCAACGCGGGAGCGGTCTGCTGCGGCGATAACTACCGCTTCGGTAAAAACGGCAGCGGAAACTGCGGCGACCTGCAAAAACTCTGTGAAGACAATTCGGTGATGTTTGACTGTGTCGGCCTTGTAAACTACGGCGGCTCCCCCGTCAGCTCCACGCGCATACGCGCCGCGATATCGGAGGGAAACATTACAGACGCAAACGCTATGCTCGGCAGGGAGTTTTCATATAAAACCGAAGTTGTTGACGGCAAAAAGCGGGGAAGACTGCTTGACGCTCCGACGATAAACCAGTATTTCGAGCCCGGCTTCATCATTCCGAAAGCCGGAGTTTACGCTTCCGTCACAACGGTTGACGGCAGAGAATATCCCTCTGTCACAAACATAGGTCTCAGGCCGACCTTTGAAAACGAGGATTTCCGCAGCGAAACCTATATCATCGGGTTTGAAGGCAACCTGTACGGCCGTTTTATCGAAGTAAAATTGATTAAATACTTAAGAGAAGAAATCCGCTTTTCTTCGGAACAGGCGCTCAAAGATCAAATCGCCGCCGACGCCGGGGAATCGGCTGCAGTTTTCGGAAAAAGAGGTGCTGACATTGTATAAAAACTGGGATGAACTCAGAAAGGACTGCCTCGAATGCCGCAGGTGCGACCTTGCTCCCACAAGAACAAATCTTGTTTTCGGTGTCGGAAACGAAAAAGCGGAGGTTATGTTTGTCGGCGAAGGACCGGGCTACAACGAGGATATGCAGGGCGAGCCGTTTGTCGGCAGAGGCGGACAGCTTCTTGACAAATACCTCACCCATATAAATCTTGACAGGAAGAAAAATATCTATATCGCAAATATGGTGAAATGCCGTCCTCCCGAAAACAGGGATCCTTCCGATGCCGAAATGGACTGCTGCATTGAATGGCTCCGCGAGCAGACGCGTCTTATAAGACCTAAAATCATTGTCTGCCTCGGAAGAATCTCGGCGCAGAGACTGATTTCAAAGGATTTCCGCGTTACACAGCAGCACGGTGAATTCATCGAAAAAGGCGGAATTCTGTTTATGGGAACATTCCACCCCGCCGCCCTGCTCAGAAATCCGAACAACAAGCCCCTCGCGCTTGACGATTTTCTTGCTTTAAGGGATAAAATAAAGGAAGTCTGTGTGCATACCTATGAATTATGAGTCCGACAGTTTTGATATTTCCGTTATAGGAGCAGGTCACGCCGGTATTGAGGCGGGGCTTGCTTCGGCGCGCCTCGGCTGTAAAACAGCAGTTTTCACGATAAATCTCGACTGGGTCGGCAATATGCCCTGCAATCCCTCAATAGGCGGCACCTCCAAAGGACATCTCGTCAGGGAAATTGACGCTCTCGGAGGCGAAATGGGTAAAGCCGCCGATCTCAACGCCGTTCAGAGCCGTATGCTCAATCTCGGCAAAGGTCCCGCGGTACATTCTCCCAGAGCGCAGATTGACAGGCGCGCTTACTCGGATTATATGAAAAACGCCCTTGAAAAACAGGAAAACCTTTATCTGCGCCAGGCGGAAATCGTTGATATTGTCAAAGACGGCGACTCCTGGCTGCTTACCACCCGCCTCGGCGCCGTTCACAGAACAAAGGCGGTCATAATAGCAACCGGAACATTTCTCGCGGGCAAGGTCTATATCGGCGACGTTTCCTATGAAAGCGGTCCCGACGGTATGTTCCCGTCAACCGAGCTCGCTCTCTCCCTTAAAAAACTCGGCGTTATGACAAGGCGGTGTAAAACAGGCACTCCTCCGAGGGTAAACAGAAGGTCCTGCAACTTTGATGAAATGGAACTTCAGCAGGGAGATAAGGAAATACCTCATTTTTCTTTTTCAGAAATATGCGAAGTAGAAAACAAACTCTGCTGTTATATTACTTACACCGGAGAAGAAACAAAAAGGGTAATTCTCGAAAATCTCCACCGCTCTCCCCTCTATTCGGGAAAAATTGACGGCGTAGGCCCGAGATACTGCCCGAGCATCGAAGACAAGATAGTCAGGTTTTCCGAAAAGGAACGCCATCAGATATTTGTTGAGCCCTGCGGACTCAAAACAGATGAAATGTATCTTCAGGGTCTTTCATCTTCCCTTCCCGAAGATATACAGCTTAAAATAGTTCAAAGCATACCCGGCCTTGAAAAAGCTCAGTT
>JAFWRV010000277.1 GCA_017519685.1 Clostridia bacterium | reverse complement strand
GCCGTGCTCATGGTTACCGGCTTTTCGCTGATAACGTTTTTGCCGTGCCTCAGAGCGTCAATGACGATTTCCTTGTGATAATCGTTGGGAGTCGCGACCGTGACAAGGTCTATTCTTGAGTCCGAAAGGAGTTCCTCGCGGCTCGCGAAGGAATGAATTCCCTTTTTCTCCGCTTCCTTTCCTTTTTCAGGGTTAATATCATATATGCCGACAAGCTCGGCGTAATCCTTCATTTCGTTGCGGTTCTTGTTGACGTGCCAGTTGCCCATTCCGCCGAAGCCGATGACCGCGAATCCGAATTTTCCGTTAATCATTTTAATTCCTCTGTTTTCCGATTTAATTATTTATCAGAACCACCATGCGGCGCCGGTCTGTTCTGTGATAAGAACGTCTTTAAGGAATGAAACCGCCTTTGAAAGGCCTTCATTCTGGCTCATAAGACTGTCTTCGTGCTCAATGCTGATTGCGTAGTCATAGCCGACCATACGCAGAGTGGAAATCATATCCTTCCAGTAGGAATAATCGTTGCCGTAACCTACCGAGCGGAATATCCAGGAGCGGTTCAGCTCATCGCCGTATGATTTCGTGTCGAGAACGCCGTTGACGGCGGTGTTTGCCTTGTCAATCTTGGTATCCTTGGCGTGGAAGTGGAAGATGGCGTCGCCGCCCATCTTGCGGATGCTCTGAACGGGATCCATACCCTGCCAGATAAGGTGGCTCGGGTCAAAGTTCGCGCCGATTTCGGGGCCTACCGCCTCGCGGAGCTTAAGCAGCGACTCGGTATTGTAAACGCAGAAGCCGGGATGAAGCTCAAGACCGATTCTGTCAACGCCGTGATTCTTCGCGAAAGCGACAAGGTCTTTCCAGTAGGGAATGAGGACCTCGTTCCACTGCCATTCAAGCACCTCGGTGAAATCGTCGGGCCAGGGGCAGACAACCCAGTTGGGATGCTTTGAGGTTTCGCAGTCGCCCGGGCAGCCGGAGAAGGTGTTGATATTGCGCAGACCGAGCTTCTCGGCGAGAAGAATCGTGTTTCTGATTGTTTTGTCAAAATCCGCGGCAACCGCTTTGTTGGGATGAACGGGGTTTCCGTGGCAGGAGAGAGCGCTGATTTCAAAATCATAGTTTTTGATGAGCGCCTTGAAATCCTCAAGTTTTTTGCTGTCGTTAAGCAGTATTTCCGGGTCGGCGTGCGCGTTGCCGGGGAAACCGCCGCAGCCGATTTCAACCATCTCTATGCCGAGCGATCTGAAATATTTGAGCGCATCCTCAAGAGGAAGATTTGAAAGTAAAGTTGTGAAAACGCCTAATTTCATTTAAGTCACCTCAGATTATTGATTTAAGATAATTAAGACTTCTTTCGATATCGGCAAATCCGTTGGGAACGGGATCGTCGTTTTCGACTATCAGCCAGTCAATCTTCATTTTCTTTGCCGTTTTGACAATTTTCTTTATATCGTTGTTGCCCTCGCCGAGCGCGGTCGGGTGACCGTCGATGCCGTCCTTGAGATGAAGAAGAACGATTTTATCCTTGTGCTCGGGCAGGAATTTGGTGTTGTCAACGCCGGCGTGGAAACTCCAGTAGGTGTCGATTTCAAGGTCGGTGTAACTGCCGATGACATCTATCGGAAGAAGCTTGTTGCGAAGGGGCTTGAATTCCTCGGTATGATTGTGGTAATAGGTTGTTATACCGTATTTTTCCATGGCGTATTCCTTCGCCTTGCCGAGAATTTTACCCGTGCTGACGCACTCCTTCATGGTGCTGTGGGGAGCGCCGCCGACGCCGAGCGCCTTTGCGCCGAGAATGTTGCCGAACTCAATCGTCTTTTCGAGATTTTCCGGCTTGAAATCGTCAAGTCCGAGATGGCTGCCTACGCAGACAAGGCCTGTCTTGTCGAGCTTTGCCTTGATTTTTTTGGCGTCCGCGTCAAAATATCCTGCGAATTCCACTCCGTCATAGCCGATTTTCTTAACTCTGTCAAGCGCTCTGAGCAGAGAGGCGCTGTCTTTGATTTTATCTCTGACCGAATACATCTGTACCGCTATTTTCATATTATCACTCCTCATTGAAATAGTAGGGCTTGCCGCTTTCGGCTGATTTGTAAATGCCTTCGAGTATCTGTGTTACCACCATCGCCTGCTCGGGTTTGGTGGGAACCTCTTTGTTATTCATAATCGCATCATAGAAAGCGAGATTTTCCAGGTCTTCGGCTCTGTCGCTCGCGCCGTCGAAGAACGCCACGCCGCCGCAGTCGAAATTCGGGGTTTCGAT
>JAFWRV010000026.1 GCA_017519685.1 Clostridia bacterium | reverse complement strand
TATCGCTGGTATTTCACAGCGATAACTACTATGTGATTATTTACCGCGAGGATAGAGGCGTATTCACAAGGAGAATTGACCGTTTATCGGATATAAGTGTATGCGACGAACCCATCAGCGCAGAAGCTGAGGCTAAGATCGCAGAGACCGAGAAATTCAGTACCGACGTTTTCGGGATGTATACAGGCCGGAGGGAAAAGGTCACGCTTGAATTCACCGATGAGGCCTATGAATACATATTTGATAAATTCGGTGAGAAACAGAAGATAGAAAAATCCGAGGTTATAGACGGTGTGCAGATATACAGCACAGAGGTTGATGTTGAGATAAGCCCGCCGTTCTGGGGATGGATCTGTACATTCGCAGGCAAGCTGAGAATAGCCGGCCCGGACTGGGTGAATGAAGAATTTGCAAAGTGGAAAAAGAATGAGAATAAGATAGTTACGGAGTAATTATAAGCGATTTATTATCTCGATTATTTCTGAGTTTTTCAAGAGTGGCTGTTTCTGGCACTTTTTCCTCGATACCGTATCGGGGTTTTTGTACCGTTTTCCTCTCAGTTTTTCTCTGACAGACATTTCATAGTTTGAAATATTTCTATTGGATGAAAGTACAAAAAGATGTTTAAATACGGATAATAATATGCTATAATCAAATCGACAAATCTTGCTAATGAAAAAGTCAAGAGAAAAATATTTTTTTTGCTTTAAGAAAGCAAAAAAAAGAGTATAGAAACAAAACCCACATGGTTGTGGATTTGAAAAAAGTTATGTATAATGAGATTCGGATTTGCTATTGTTATAGAACTTCCATTGCTCTTGCGTAGTAAATCCGAAGGAACTTGTTAACACCAGCCATCTTGGCGACGTTATACGGTTTCCCTTCCTGCTCCTTTTTGACCAGAAAAAGGTAGACAGGATCGTCTTGAGGTCGTGCCAGTTTGAGAGCCTGCATGACTTCAAAACAATACTTTCTGAGAGCCGCATTCCCACGTTTAGATATGTGGCGATTGTGACTCTCAAACATTCCAGATTGATAAGGAGGGGCATCGTTTCCTGCGTATGCATTGAGAGCTTTTCCACTATGAAAACGACGAATGTCACCAATTTCTGCCAGAATAAGAGGTCCGAGCCGGTCACCAACACCCGCCATAGCGCGCAGAACTTCATACTCGGGCAAGGTTTCTGCTAATGTTTTCATCTTCTGGATGATGGAATCTGCTGCTTTCTGTGATTCAGAAACCAAATCAACACACTGGTCCTGAGCGGCGAGTGTATATTCATTTTCTCCCCGCGTTGTGATGCTGTTCAAAGCCATCTCATAAATGATTAAGCCGCAGCTGCCGGCACATCGATTTCGAGATTTTCTGGAGAGTTTATCATAACTTTCGAGGAACCTTGTTCTGCCCATCTTCCGAATACGATCAAAGGATTTAAACCGTTTGATAAACTGCACTGAAAGACTTGTCTCGGGATCTCTGGTCGTTAAAGATAGCACTTTGGTTATTCCCGGCATAGTTTCGTCCAACAGGTTAATGAGGAAAGTTTTGTTTGCCTTTAAGGTTCCCATACGCTGGTCGTATTGCCTTGCAAGGAAACGCAGATCCTCATATTTCTGATCCATAGGGGTATAAGGGACTAATGAATATCCTTTCTCCAAGGCATAATGTGCTATCCGAAGAGCATCCTTCTTATCTGTTTTTGCTTTGCGGAGCTCCATATCGCCGTATTTTTTCATTTGATATGGATTAATGAGACAAACAGGAAGATCTGCGGCTTGAAATGCTTTCAGAACGGGATAGTGATAGTGGCCTGTGTTCTCCATCAAGATAGTAACAGACTGATTCTGATTCTTGATAAATTTAATGAGAGTATCCATTTCTGGCTTATCATGATGGAACTCAAACGGCTCTGTGTGAACGGACCCATCCTGATTCAAGATCGCAGCAGCACTTTTCGATTTGGAAACATCAATTCCTATTGCAAGCATTGGCATTCCTTCTTTCTTATTATTATGCGGCTATCCAGCTCTTTCCAAGGCACGCACATATTCAATCGTGAAACGGGAGCTAGGTCCCAACTTGCTGAATCGAGCACTAAACGATGGAGGCTGGCTGACACATTTGTCGGCGGGCGTGATGTCCCAATCGGGAATTTCGTCAGACCGGTGCCTCCATTATAAAGGAAAAGAGCAAGGTCGGATAGACCTTACTCTTACATTATGAATCGGGATTTGTCGGATTGATATTCAATTTTTCATAAACAGTAGAAAAGTTCATATTATGGGTTTATAATTAAGAAAACGAATAAGGTCACCGGAGGGCAGTGTGCAGTAGCACAGGGGATCGTAAAGCTTATGCTTTGCAGGCCGCCTGCCGGATAAGGTGTCGAGTGCGCTCGGTTATGATATGGGGAACCATATTGTGACCGGCTTTTTTTATCAGTTTATAAAGCTGTAAAACGCGGATTTGATTGCGGAGGGATTGTCCGCTACTATCAGAACCGCATATCTGCCCGAGGAGAACACAAGTGCTTTTTCCAGCTTCGGCAACTGCTCGGGGCCGTAGTTTCTGTAGAGAGTTTTTCTGTATTCCACGTGCTTTTCCAGCGAGGCAGTCATTTCAGCCGTATTCTTCCCGTCTTTCATAACGACTACGGCGAGCTCATCGGAGCTGACACTGCCGTCCGCGGCAAAATTCATAAAGAACGAATCAACCTTGGAGTAATCGATATCCGACAGATGGGAGAATTTTTCATCGGCCTTGTCATCGGATGAGCTTACATAGGTCATTTCTCCGAAGCCTGCATTTTCGCTCATAGCTTTGTTGAGGTCATACATGCTGACTGTTTCATCATCAGAGTGAGCTGCGCAGGAGGAGAGTATAGCTGCAATCAGCAGAGCGGAAGCCAGTAGCTTTATCAGATTTTTCATATATTTCAGCCTTTCGCGGAGTCTGAGTATCCTCCGCCCATATCGTCAAACTGAATATCCGGGAAATACTCGGTTATTGCGTTCTGAGCCGCCTCGCGCTGCTCGTCATCGAGCTCCAGCTCATTGTCATCGTTCATAAAAACGCAGAGAATATATTTTCCCTCTTCGTTTTTAATCCAGAAGTATTCATAGTAAATCTGCGAATCGTTGTTCCAGGAAAGGCCGTTCACAATAGAATCGACTATATATTTCGCCGATGCCTCGTCGTCAGCCGAAATATCTTCCTTGAACGAACAGCTGAAGCGGTCGGATTCCTTTTCGATGTTTTCGCTGAACCAGGCGGGGATAGCATATAAATCGTCAATCGTCTTAGCTTCGCTTACCATCGGATTATGCTTGAGACCTGTCGCGGCGGGGAAAATCTCTCTGTTCCAGTCGTGGCTCTGGGCGCAGAGCTCGTCATTCATATTGAATGAGCGCAGGTAAGTTCCGCTGGCATCCATATAGCAATCCACGTGATACCATTCGCCGTCGATTTTGACGAGATTCCAGGAATGCCCGAGATCTATGCTGTGAACCACCTTGCAGTCAATATCAAGCATCTGCATAAAAAGGCGGAATGTTGTTGCGTAGCCGACACATACGGCGCTGTGGTATTTTAGTACTCCGTAGGGATTATCGGAATCTTCGCCCGAAGTGGGAATAACCGTCAGAAGCCCGGTGTCGTTTTTCATTTTTGAGGTTAAAAAGCTGTAAATTGCGAGCTCTTTATCATAATCATCCGCGCCTTTTTTTATTTCATCGGAGATAACCTCTTTTGCCAAATCGAGCGTTTCCTTCTGCCTGTCATCAAGTGCAGATGTATCGCCGGATTTATAGGCGTCGGATATCGGCAGAGTGGATTTAATCTCGTAAATCTGCGCGATTTTGACATCGTCCTCGCGGTCGTTGTCCTCGCTCTCATCAAACTTTTTAAGAATCTGTTTCTGCCCAGCGAGATTCATTACTCCGAGCGCTGTTGAAGCGATAATCAGCAACGCCGCAAACACGCAAAAAGCCTTGAGCCCTTTACTTATTTTCATTCTTATACCTTCTTACAATTTTTTTGCTAAAAATAAATATATCACTTTCAATAACAAAGTCAATGATTTGCAGGAAAATTCATACATTGTTTACCATCGTTTCATTTCACTTGAAAAGTTCATAAAATTTGTTATAATATCCAAAGAAGTGAAGAAAATGCAGTAAACAGGGCAGTTTCACAAAAGATGACTTTGAATAATCCTGCAAAGGTCTTGCGAAAACGCTTTGATGATGAGCTTATCGGATTGTTGCTCCAATTCAAGTGGTTGGATAAAAGCATTGAAGAAATCAACGCACTGATTCCTGTTCTGACCTGCAGCGATTTGAAGAGGGTCAGTGAAGAATTGAAGAAACGGCTTGACTGACAAATTCCGGTTTGTAGGGCAAAAACATTTTAATAAGCATTGTGCCGTTCACTTATTGTGGGCGGCACTTTATTACTATTATAGGAGGCTGATACATGTCAACCAAAACACAAATGCCTGTAGCCCGTATCTAAAGATACGGGCTTAACTTATGCTCTGTCGGAAAGTTTTCGTGTGTCATTGAAAAGTGAGCGGAAACGAGAATTTGGACATAAAAATTGTGAGAGGTGACAATGATTCTCCAATAACACTCTTGTCTAAAAACTTCCGGCTGTCATTGAAAAGTGACGGAAAGTGCTGATTTGGACATAATGTAATTGAGAGGGTGCCGTTGACCTCTTAAATATATTATTTGAAGGAGTGATGCACTCAAAACAAGGATAAAAATCGTAGATTTATCGATTCGGATGGATTGGGTCAGAGGATTCATCATTTTGGAGTAATCTATCGGAAAAAGGTACATTTTATCGGTAAGCCGTGCCGATAAAAAAGCTCAAAAACCCCTATGCTTTAAAATTTATAGTAAAAGAGGTGATTTATTGAGGGTAACTAAAGAGCTTCATCTGTTTATGCCCGTCGGTGACGATGAGATTCAGGTAGACAGCTATGACCGAAAGGTCAACAAACAAATATTGAAACTACAAAAAGAAGAGCCGGAGGCAGTAGTCATGATTTATGACGATGATGCTCCGGCTTTTCTGCGTGCTGCGGTTAAAGTGGAGAATGTATCGATCACATTCCGTAAAACCGCGGCAAAAAAAGAAATAACCGAAGCTCAGCGCAAAGCCCGCTCAGCAAACGGTCAGAAAAACAAATCAAATCTATTAAATAATACGGAGGTTAAAAATGAACTCAAAAATTGAAAAACTGCTCAATGAGCAATCAAAAAACAATACTAAGATTGAGGACTGCAAGGCAAAGATTTCTTCTCTGCACGAATCGATCAAAGAACTCAACGCCCGTAACAAGGAGATTGATGCGGAAATCTGCAATCTGAATGACGAGGTGCTTCTTTCTTTGGTTAAAGCCGCCGGCTATGAAACGCCCGATGAATTCAAGAAACTGATTCAGTCGCTGAAGCAAAAGCACGCTATGCCGAAGTCTTTTGATTCCTTGCCTATTGAGAGTGACAATGATTAAATGATATAAACTATTCTTTGCCTATAATTCACGGCTTGTTTTCGGTTACGCCATCTCTACTCGAAAAACTCTTGAAAATCGAAAGTTTTTCGAGTATAATGCATTCGGAGGCGATAGACGTGGTTATTCCGAGAGATGATTATCTTAACAAACTAATAAAGTATAAGGACAAAGATTTAATAAAAGTAATAACCGGTGTCAGGCGCTGCGGAAAATCTGTTCTTTTGTTTGATATTTTCGGTGACTGGCTTTTAAGTTCGGGCATACCGGCAAAAAACATTATCAAAATCAACCTCGAAGATAAAGAAAATTCTGAGCTCCGTGATGCTGACAGATTATATGAACACATCTGTCAGAAGATGAATGACGGGTCAAAATACTATGTGATGATTGATGAGATTCAATATGTCTCCGGCTTTGAAGACCTGGTCAACAGTTTAAAAAACAAAGGCTGTGATGTTTATATCACCGGGTCAAATTCCGATATGCTCTCCGGCGAAATCAATACGGCACTGCGAGGCAGAAGTATAGAAATCCGTGTCAACACTCTATCGTTTGCGGAGTATTATTCTTACATAGGCGGTGACAAGAGGGATGCTTTCAGAAGCTATATGCTTTACGGCGGCTTTCCTTATGCCGCAACCGAACCGGACAGCGAACTCAAGGTTCAGTATCTCAATATGCTGCAGGGAACCATCGCTTCGCGGGATATAATCGAAAGGTATTCCATCAGAAACGAGAATGCTTTTACTGCAGTCTATGATTTCCTATGCTCAAATATAGGCAGTACAGTGAGCGCCAAAAAGATCACCGATACTCTTAAGAGCAATGGATATAAAACCATAACGCCTGATACTGTAGGTAATTATTTAAACTGGCTGTGTGAGTCTTTTTTGTTCTATAAAGCATACAGATATGATATAAAGGGCAGAGAATACCTTAAAACTCAAAACAAATATTACTGCTCCGATCTGGGCTTGAGAAACGCAAAGCTGAACTACCGTCAGATTGAGCCGACACACGCTCTTGAAAATCTTGTTTACCTGGAGCTTATTAACAGAGGCTACAGAGTTGATATAGGAAAAAACAGAGAAAAAGAAATTGACTTTATTGCTTCCGATGATAGGGATACATATTACATTCAGGTCGCTTATAGCATAATTGATCCGCAGAAGAAAGAACAGGAGCTCAGTTCGTTCAACAACCTTAACGACGGTTTCCGTAAAATCATTATAACAATGGATGATGATCCGTTCACTTCGGTCGGCAACGGATATAAAAAGATATATGCAATAGATTTCTTCCTTGAAAAAGACTGCTTTGTATTCTAATGTTTTTTCACTAAGTGCGCACATCTATGTCATAACTAAATATGACAGTGTGCGGTTACGGATTGAACTTCCGTAACAGGCTCGCTTCGCTCATAAGGGCTGTGCCCTTCGAAGTAAACTTCTACCCCAAGGAACAAATTGCCACACAGCAAATGTGTTTTATAAAAACAATTTGCCGCGTCGCAATCTGTAAAAGCGTTCAGAAAAAAGAATAGTTAAGAATAATCCACCGATTCAAAACGAACCGGTGGTTTTCTTTTTCTCTGATCGCAACAACATCGTACATTGCAAAGCCGACCTGCAGTTAGACTTTGTGATGTTGCGATGAAATATATTATGAAAGGACTGATTATATGTTGTAGCAAAAAAAGAAAAACCCATAGCCGTTCAAGACAGATTCAAAAATCTGCGGCTATGAGTCAGAAGTCAAAACCTCGGCGGCATAAATACGCTATTGGTTCAAAGACCTAAGAGGGTTGACTTCTAAATAATTTTTACCATATTCGCAACCTAAAAGTCAATAGAAAGGACTGATTATTATTTCAACACCAAAAACAAAAGCCGAACTTCTTCAGACTCTACGTGAAAACGGTTATGACAGGATCTCCGATGATCAGCTTGAAAGGCTGCTTTCAATTCTCCGTAAAGAAGAGAAAGCCGAAGCCGAGATTCACCGGCTTAACCGCACCGAGAGCAGAAAGAAAACAAAAAGCAAAGCCGAGCGTGCTTTGCGCACTCATCAGCTCTGCAACATCGGCGGAGCTGTTGTGTCATTTTATCCGGAACTTGCGTACCTGTCACAGGAAGAACTATATAATCTTTTTGATAAAGTTTTTCATTATGATACGGGTATAGATATGGTTATCAATTACGCTATCACTCACAGAAAAGCTTTGAAGGGAAGTGATGATTCTGGCTGATTTTCATTTTCAGGTTACTCAGATAAAACGCTCAGCCGGTCAGTCGGCAATAGCAAGCGCTGCCTACCGGGCGTGCGAAAAATTATATTCGGAATACTATAACGAAACAAACGATTACACAAATAAGCAGGGGCTTGTTCACAGTGAGATTATGCTGCCGGATTTTGTCCCGAAAGAATTTGGTGACAGAGAATATCTCTGGAACTCCGTTGAGAAAAATGAAAAACGGAAGGATGCTCAGCTTGCATACAGTTTTGATTTCGCGCTGATGAATGAATTTACAATTGAAGAAAACATCAACATTGCCCGTCGCTTCATTTATGAAAACTTTGTTTCCAGAGGAATGATTTGCGACTGGGCTTTTCATTTGCCCGACAAAGGCGATGACGGAATACCGAATCCGCACATTCATCTTATGTGCCCGATTCGCCCGATGAATGAGGACGGGACCTGGGGAGCAAAGCAAATGAATGTTTATCATTTTGATGAAAACGGAGAGGTGCTCCGTGATGATAACGGCAGAAAAAAGTATGACTCTGTAAAAACAACAGACTGGTCTGATTCCGAAACTCTTGTTGCATGGCGGCAAGCCTGGGCAGAAATAAATAATGATATGTTCAAAGCCAAAGGATTAAACATCCGTATTTCCGCCGAGTCACTCGAGGCTCAGGGGCTCGATCTTATTCCGACAATTCACGAAGGACCTGCCGTAAGAGAAATGGAAAAGCGCGGCATCGTTACCGAGAAAGGCGAATTCAACCGGAGAGTAAGGCGGACAAACGCTCTGCTGAAAATAATCCACGATTGCTTCGGCGAACTTCTTGAATGGATAAAAGCTCTCAAGGATAAGCCGCCGAAAGAACCGAACATTCTGAAACTGATTATCGATTATTACACTGAGCGCGGAAAGAACTCATATACTCAGAATCTCAAAGTTGAGAATCTGAAAAAGTTTGCGGAGTCGGTTGCGTATCTTCAGAATAAAAACATAAGGTTCGTTGCCGACCTCGAAGCGGAAATCAAATCTCTGCAGGAAAAACACAATTCCGGCACGGCAAAGCGCAAAGAAGTCCGCGACAAAATCTCGGAGCTGAACAAAATGAAAGGCCGGCTTAAAACCTATCACACCAATAAAGCTGTCGGAGAAAAGTATGAAAGCAAGGCTTTCGGCAAAGACGGATACTACGCCAAGCACAAAACCGAGATTGACAAATACTTCGGTGCGAAGAAACACATTCCGGAGGATTTGCTTGCCGATGAAAACTGGGAGAAAACACTTGATAAGCAGATTGCGGCATTGACCGCAGAGGTGGAATCATATAACTCTCAGATTGAACCGATTAAAACCGACCTAGATACTATGAGAAAAATAAAATGGTGCGTTGATGTCGCAACAGGTACTGTCAATCCCGACGGAGAGAAAAAGGAGAGGGAATCAATAGAGGAAAAGCTTAAGAGAAATAAAGCAAAAGCAGATATGATAAATGCTCAAAGGCCGAAAAAATCTCCAACCCGAAGTGAGTTGGAGAGGTAAAAACAAAGGAGAAATTTATGTCATACACACAGAATCAAATTGCTAAAGCAAATGAAACCGACCTTGTTGCTTTTCTGTCGGCACAAGGCGAAGAACTGATTAAATCAGGCAGAGAATATCGATGGAAAGCGCACGACAGCGTGACCATAAACAAAAATCAATGGTTCCGGCATTCCGAAAATGCCGGCGGAGGACCCGTAGATTTCGTTATGAAATTCTACGGGTTATCTTTTTCCGAAGCCGTTGAATTATTACTCAATGAGAAGGGAGGTGAAATTATGCCGAAAATCAAATCAATCGAATCCTATGAAGAATCCATTGAACTTGATGAAGTCGAAAGCAAACCCGAATTCATTTTGCCGCCTGCGGCCGAGGATAATCACAATGTCAATGATTATCTGACCAATGAGCGCGGGATTGATCCTTTCATCGTATCGGTATTTGAAAAGTGCGGTATGGTTTATGAGGATGCCGATTATCACAATGCCGTGTTTGTCGGCTATGACAGAAACGGTATCAAGGACCGCATACCGAAATACGCCCACAGACGAAGCACTACCGAAAAACTGAGGATGGATGTTGCAGGCTCGGATAAATCATTCGGATTCTGGTTTGCACAGGAAAGCTCGGATAAGCTGATGGTGTTTGAAGCTCCGATTGATATGATGAGTTTTCTTTCTCTTTACTACGGCACTTCAAACTGGCCCAGCTGTGTTGCTCTCGGCGGAGTATCTCCGAAATCAATGATGAGAATGCTCGATGAATATCCGTTCATAAGGGATGTTTATCTCTGCCTTGATAATGATGAGGCAGGCAACAAAGCCTGCGAAAAGATTGCGAATGAAATCTGTGATGAATACAGCGTAACAAGAGTGGTTCCCGGCAAAAAGGATTGGAACGATGTTCTTAAGGAACACAACGCAAATCCCGACTTTGATATTATGCCCGAAAAGATAGTGATTTCCAGCTATGAAAAAGTCGGCGTAATCGAGATGAAGGATATCGAAACAAAGAATATCGATTTCATCTGGGAGCCGTATATAGCCAGAGGAAAGATAACGATTATTCAGGGTGACGGCGGCATAGGCAAAACAACTCTTGTTTCAAGAATTGTCGGCTGTCTGACATCGGGCAAAGCACTGCCGGGAATGGAATCCAACCCCAAGCCGATGAATGTATTTATTCAGAGTGGCGAGGACGGTTATGCCGATACAATCAAACCCAGACTGATAGAAGCGGGCGCAGATATCGAGAGAGTAAAAATCATAGATGAAAGCGAATATCCGCTCACTCTCGGAGATGACAGGATTTACAGAGCCATAGTTGAGAATAATGTTTCCGTTATCATTTTTGATCCTCTGCAGGCCTATCTCGGTGATGCCGATATGAACAGAGCAAATGAAATGAGAGCAATCTTCAAAAAGCTCTGCCGTGTCGCGGGAAAAACAAACTGTGCCGTAATACTTATAGGGCATCTCAATAAGAATAACTCCGCAAGCATTTCTCAGCGTTCGCTCGGCTCTACGGATGTATTTGCCGCCGCAAGAAGCGTTATTACCGTCGCAAAGATTAATAACGATAACGAGCGCAGAATAATGTGCCACACCAAATCAAACCTTGCTCCCGTAGGTAAATCCATAGAGTTTACTCTCAGCAGGGATGAAGGTTTCCTCTGGGGAGAAATGACAGATATGAAGATTGAGGAAGCAATCTCCGGCAAGCGTTCATCAGGCGATGATGATTTCAAGCCGAAAGAAAGCAAAGAGGAGCAGGCCATGAAAGCAATCATGGAGATTCTTAACGAAAGGCGTGATATCAAGAGCACAGAGCTTGAAGAGATGGTTACCGGTCTTGATATAGGAGTCAAAACCTATAAAAACGCAAGGGCACAGCTCACGGCACAGGGACTTATCAAAACCTATCAGTTATCAGGTTGTTGGCACACAAAACTCGCAGCAGCATAAGTCAGATGGCAATCTTCAGAGGGTGTTTATAGTACACCGAAAATGATTACCCTCTGGCACTCTGAAAAATATAAAAGCCGTAATCGGCAGAAAGGAGGCTGACAACTCAATGGCAAAGGACCTCAGAAAATTCTGCGAAGAGAACGGGTATCTCAGCAGAAAAAAGAAAGAAGTTGATAATGACAATAATAAACTTGAACCCATAGTTTATACCACAAAGCAAATGTCCCAGCTGCTCTGCATGTCGGAGCAGAGCGTTCGCAACCTTATCAAAGAGAATAACATTCCCGTTATTCCCGGCACAAAGAATGTTCTTGTAAGAAAAGAAACATTCGATAATTTCATAAACCAGTATTAAGGATGGCAATTCCTGTATAGATTGGAAGAAATTATTATGACGCTTTACAGACAAAAACCGCCTCTGTCGCAGACCGAATGAAAGGTCACGGCAGGGGCGATTTTTTTGTTTTCAGACCAATTATCCGTTTTTTATCCGTTTGCATCTGAAAAATCAAAATCTTAGCTTTGAAAACCCTTGAAAACCAATAAAAAAATTATCCGTGGAATTATCCGCATAAATGATAAATTTTAGCAATTTTTGCGATTTTTTGACAAAATTATAATCCCTTGTGAATCGCGGAAACCGTTGATACACAAGGGATTTGGTGGTCGGAGTGGCGGGATTTGAACCCACGGCCTCTTGGTCCCGAACCAAGCGCGCTACCATCTGCGCTACACCCCGAAATTATTAATTTGTCATATTTCGGGGTGTGGCGCATGCATATTACGAGCGTGAGCGAGTAACAAGGTTCTTCACGCACAGCGTGAAGGTTCTTACACCCCGAAATTATTAATTTGTCATATTTCGGGGTGTGGCGCACGCATATTACGAGCGATAGCGAGTAACAAGGTTCTTCGCGCGCAACGTGAAGGTTCTTACACCCCGGTATTACGATGTATTTCAAACGCAGTTATTATACTATGACAAATTCAAAGTGTCAAGAAATATTTCTCTTTAAAATGTTTTTATTGAAATTTTCAGATATTATGGTATTATATTTACCCGGGAGTGATATATTTGGAAACTCTGAACAGTAACAGAATTTACAAACTTGATAATATTAAATTCTTTCTGATAATCTTCGTTGTTATCGGTCATATTGCTGATTACTTTGCCGATATGGACAGAAATGTGGCGATAATGCGTTTTATTATTTATACATTTCATATGCCCGCTTTTATTTATATTTCCGGTCTGCTGGGCAAAAGAAATATAAAAGATAAGCGGTATCTCAATATCTTCTCTTATCTGACCGTTTATCTGTTTATAAAGATTCTGCAATTTGCGCTTGATTACTTCCCGGATAAAAAGGTGCCCGCTTTTACTTTATTCGCTGATATGAGTACCCCGTGGTATATCTTCGCTTTATTCGGGTTCAGTCTTATCACAATAGCCATTGACAAAATTTCGCCGAGATACATTTTAATTGTCAGCTTAATCATCGGCTGTCTCGCGGGATATGACAAGACTCTCGGAGACGAATTCGTGCTTCTGAGAATACTCGTTTACTATCCGTTCTATTATGCCGGTTACCTTTCCGACCCCGCAAAAGTCTGTAATTTCACGTCAAAGAAAAAACTGATTCCCGCCGCTTTGGCGATAATCGCGGCTCTTATTTCGGTTTCCATCATTTTCTACGATAAAATTTATAAAATCAAATTTATATTTACCGGCCGGAACCCTTACAGCGCGGTTTACGATAACTGCTATTACGGATTTGCTCTGAGGCTTATCTGCTACGCGGTTTCAACTCTTGTAATCTTTGCGCTGTTTGTATTGATTCCCGAAAAAATCGGCAAAGGTTTTCTCAGCAAAATCGGATCCAACACCCTTCAGATATATGCACTGCATCTGCCGATTGCAAATCTCATACTCAGACTGCTGAACAAAAAACTCATGTTTGAGAAAATGGAAACATTTGTACTGTTCATTCTGATTTTAACATTGACTTTTGTTATAACGGCATTCTGCGCTCTTCCGTTCTGGAAAAAAGTGTTCAAAGTAATAACGAGAATACCGCTGAAAGAAGAATAATCATTTCCGTCCCGTACCGCGTCAGTCAGGTACGGGATTTTTCTTGCCGGGATAAATGAAATAATAGTCATAATAACAAATATAAAGGGTCTTATTATACACATTTTTCACAATAATCATAATTGACTTTTTAAGATGTTATTTATATAATTTAAATACAAATGATAATTTGGGAGAGAAGCGTAAAATGTCTTTTAAAAAGATAGTTTCCTGCCTTTTAATTATATTCGTTTGCCTTTTTGCGGTTTCCTGTACACTGGATAGCAGTAACCCGACAATAACAACGGCAAAAGAAAAAGTTCTGACAACAGTTATGGACACTCTTGCCCCTACCGTCAGAACGGCAACAGAGATTAAAAGTGAAACCGAAACAACAACCAAGATCGAATCCGGAGAAATAAAACAGTCACAGAGCAAACATGAAGCGAAAGATACCGCCACATATATTTCATCAACCGAAACTACCAAAACCTCAGCGTCGAGTGAAGATAATCAGCCTGCCACAGTCAACAGTTCAAGAACGATAATTGACTTTTCAAGTCTTTTGGACAAAGGGCTCAATCCACTCTCAATTCCCGAAACGACAAAAGAAGTTCACGGAAACGAGTTTTTTAACGATGCGGTGTTTATCGGTGACAGCGTTACGCTCGGTCTTAAGAATTATGTTACCCGTGAAAGAAACGCCGGGAGAGATTGTCTCGGAAAAGCACAGTTTCTTTGCGCAGGCAGTATGAGCTACACCAATTCCCGCGGACCTGTCGGAGCCAAGAATACCATTCATCCTAAGTATAAAGGCAAAGAAGTTACGATTGAAGACGGCGTCAAGCAATGCGGAGCAAAGAAAGTATTCATAATGCTCGGCATGAATGATTTTGCCGGTTATTCGCATAATACCGTAGTTAAAAACGCGAGAGATACATTTGATAAAATCATCAAGAAAAACCCTGATGTTGCTATTTATGTTGAATCCGTTACACCGATAACCGAAAACAAGGAACACGGCAATTTCAATAACGAAAACGTTGATAAATTCAACGAAGAACTCAAAAAAATCTGCGACGAATACGGCTTTACGTATGTCGATATTGCTTCTGTTATGAAAGACGACAACAACTGTCTAAAAAAAGAATACTGCAGCGATATCAACGGTATGGGAATTCATATGAACAATAAGAGCTGTAAAATCTGGGTAGATTATCTTCTGAACACATT
>JAFWRV010000276.1 GCA_017519685.1 Clostridia bacterium | reverse complement strand
GCAGCGCTCCTTCTGCCCGAAATGCGGAAGAAAGCTCCCCTCTCCCGACGCGGAATGTATTAACTGCAAGGGCAAGGGAAGGATGATCACCAAATTCGCATCTTATGCCGCGCCGTTCAAAAAGGGGCTTATTGTCAGTATGCTTCTCTCGGTTTTTACCACGGGCATGTCGCTCATTCCTCCGTATATCACCGGATATATGGTGGATAAGGTGCTCCCTTCGCGCGAAATGTCGATGCTGATAAGGATGATCCTTATTCTTCTTGCCGTTTACATCCTTCAATACACCGTATCGGCTTTCAGATCTTATATTCTGAGAATTACGGGCGACAAGATCATTATCGGGATGAAAAAGGATATTTACGCTAAGGCGCAGTATCTGCCGATGAGCTTTTATGACAAGACTTCAACAGGCTCTGTTATCAACAGGGTGAATTCAGACACCTCCGTGATTCAGAATTTTGTGCTCAGGATCACGCAGGACGCCGTGGTGCAGTTTTTTACGCTGGTCGGCATAATGATAATAATGATATGCCTTAACTGGAAGCTGACTTTATTTTCTCTGCTTCCGATTCCGTTGGTTGTTATCATAGGCAGATTCTTCGGGAAAAAGATTGGCCCGAGATATATGCGGCTTTGGAGAAGAGGCTCTGCGATAAACACCCTGCTGACGGATACGATACCCGGAATAAGAGTCATCAAGGCATTTACAAATGAAAAATCAGCCGTTGACAAATATGACGCATACAATGACGAGTGGCTCAGGGAGGATAATCAGGTCGCGAAGATCTCAAGCATATTCCCCGCATTCATGACCTTCCTTGTCACTTGCGGCTCGCTTATAATCTGGTTTTCGGGCGGCTCCTTCGTAATATCGGGCGCGAAAGGCTTCTCAACGGGTCTTCTTGTCAGCTTTGTTTCTTACGCGAGCATGTTTTACAATCCCGTAAACTTCTTTGCGAATTTCTCAGATACATATCAGAATACTCTCGCTTCCGCCGAGAAAATTCTCGATATACTTGACGCAGAGCCCGAGCACGATTTCGGCAAAGGAAATATTCCCGACAGGATCAAGGGAAAAATCGAATTCAAAAATGTCAATTTCTCATTTGACCGCTCAAAAAAGGTGCTCAGCAACATAAATCTCACCATAGAGCAGGGAGATATAGTGGGGATCGTCGGAACGACGGGCTCCGGAAAATCAACACTTATCAATCTGCTTATGAGATATTATGACGAATACGAGGGCGATATTTTTATAGACGGCAAAAACATAAAGGATATCGACATCGGCTATTACAGGAATCAGATAGGCTTCGTTCAGCAGGAGCCGCTGATGTTCAGAGACACCGTATTCAACAATATTGCCTACGGCAGCAGCAACCCCCATGTTGAGCAGATACTCGCCGCCGCGGATATAGCCAACGCGCACGGCTTCATATCAAGGCTTCCCGACGGATATGATACGCTTGTGGGCGAGCGCGGAATAGGCCTTTCGGGCGGAGAAAAGCAGAGGCTCTCCATCGCAAGAGCGGTTATGAAAAACCCCTCGATCCTGATATTTGACGAAGCGACCGCCGCGGTGGATTCCGAGACGGAGCATCTTATCCAGGAGGCTATAGAGAGGCTTATACGCGGCAGGACCACGCTTATGATAGCCCACAGGCTTTCCACCCTGCGCAATGCCAATAAGATAGTGGTCGTGGATAAGGGAGAGATCATAGAATGCGGAACTCCCGATGAGCTCATGGCTTTGAAGGGCAAATATTACAAGCTTATTCAGATCCAGTCCATGGGAGAGCAGCTTCGCAGGAAAAAGGAAGAAGAGAATTTTGAATGAGGAGCGTGAATCAAAATGATAACATACATTGACGGACCGGAAGTAAAAATAACCGAAAATGACGGTATCTTTGTGGATGTTGAATTTTTCCATTCAAAAGAAAAATTGACGGGTCTTGAGCCGCGAAGGCTCTTTCCGAGATCGGGAATAGACAGATATGTGGCGCTTCTGGACGG
>JAFWRV010000275.1 GCA_017519685.1 Clostridia bacterium | reverse complement strand
TGTAAATCAGGAGAGAAGTTCAGCCGAAAGAGAAATCAAAAATCCCGTGCTTGAGGATAAGATTTACAGAGCGCTCGGAATACTAAAGACAGCCCGCCTGATCAGCACAGATGAGTTTATGACGCTGATATCTTATGTCCGTCTCGGCTCGTCTCTCGGTCTTTGCGATATTTCCGCTCAGACATTGAACCGCCTGATTATCGAAACCCAGCCGGCGACGATTACATCTTTCTATGATAACATAGATTCCGTTACCGCCAGAGACGCCAAAAGAGCGGAAATAGTCCGCGAAGCAATCAATTGATTATTATATGTTTTTCTGCCCCGCGCTCTGCGCGGGTTTTTTTAATTAAAACAGAATTGAATGGGAACATCTATTTTTATTTTAATATATTGCGTTTTGTAATTTGATTTGTTATTATAATCGTAACCGGGTTTCCGCGTTAGTATTTAATTTCTGCAAGGAGAATAATATGAATCCATTGAAATTTTATCTTATTACCGACATTCACTATTTCAAGAATTCTCTCGGAGCATACGGTGAGGCATACGAGAGAAAAATGGATTTCGAGCAGAAATGCTTTGCCGAAACGCAGGCTATTAATGAAGCGGCATTCGGCTTTCTTGCTCAGGCTCAGGATGCCGACATTGTTCTGATTGCCGGAGACCTGACCTATTGGGGCGAAAAAGAATGCAATAAAGCGGTATCGGAGATGCTGCACGATTTTTGCGAAAAGAGCGGAAAGCGTGTGTGTCTTGTTACTGCCGGTCACGATTTTGACCGCACTTCTCATTCATACGATGATGACGGCGAGCATCAGATAGAAGGTACAAAGTTTTCCGAGCTTTATGATTTTTATAAAGATTTCGGATATAAAGACGCGATTGAATTCAATGAAAAGCATCTTTCTTATGTCGCTCAGCTTTCGGATGATGTGCGCCTTCTCGTAATCTGCAACGATATTGACGGTAAAAGAAACGCCCCATACGATGACGAATTTTTCTCCTGGATAGAAAAACAGGCAAAGCAGGCGCAAGCGGACGGTCAGATGATGATTGCGATGGAGCATTATCCCGTTCTTCCCGGACAGCCTGTTTTCGGGCTTATCGCCGACGCGCGTGAAGCGCAGGCACAAAGACTTATTGATACACTCGCCGATAACGGAGTTCATCTGATATTTACCGGTCACATGCACAATCAGAGCATCAATGTTACAGAAACCGCAAAGGGTAATAAGTTCTATGATGTCTGCACCGGCTCAGCAATCGGCTGGCCCGCGTTTATGCGCCGCGTAACCATAGAAAATGAGGGAAAGGTTAAAATCGAAAGTGTGCCCATACCTGAATTTGAATGGGAAAAAAAAGGCTTGACCGGTGAAGAATATCTGAAAAAACAGTTTGACAGAATGATTCGCACGATGGCATCGGCGATGAAAGATAATCCTCAGCGTTTTATGGGCAAGCTGAATATCAAGCAGACCCCGGCACTTGAGAAGATTATTCCGATTCTCGGCAGACGGCTTAATAAAATGACCTTGGGCGGCGTTGCGCGTTTGCTTTTCACTCACGCGGACAAAGAGGTAAAAGACATATTGTTTGTTGAT
>JAFWRV010000274.1 GCA_017519685.1 Clostridia bacterium | reverse complement strand
TAAATCGCCGCACGCATAACGACGGCATCTTTTCCGCCTGATTTTGTCTCAAAATCTTGAAATAAACCAATTATTCCTGCGATTTTTCGCCTTCATCAGGCAAAAAACCTGCTCGCCGTTCCAAGCACTTCGATTTAATCAGCGTTTCCTTAGATTTATAATATTAAAATAAAACCATTATATTATGTAAAGAAAAACTTGTTGATTCCGAGCTCATCGTCACGTTTTCTGTCCACCCCCTTGCCGACTGTTTCAATTACCGTAATAAAGATTTCGGCAGTCAGGGAAATAACGCACTCCAGCAGATGACCGCCGGCGACCTCTCCGCCGCTTCCGGCAACGGTAATATGAATATGGGTGTATTCTTCGCCGTTCATTGTGTTGATATTCCCGGTAAGCGATGTTATTTCGTGAGTCCCGGTAAAATGAAACCTGTTATAAGCCTGCTTATCCGTATCAAAAACTCCGACCGTCACATTATCGGTTCCGCCTATTCCGCTGATTGAGGCGAGGGTGATGTTTTCCGCCCGCGCGACACTCAGAATTGATGAAATAATCTCATCGCCTCTGTCAAGTCTCAGGACAACAGTATTGTCAAATCTTCTGTATTCCATAATTCTTCTCCGTTTTTTCTTTATTCTATCCCATATGGTTTATTTTTTCAACACTTATTACAAAATCATTGAAATTATTATTCCTTAGTGCTACAATAGATAAAAACCAACGAACGGAGTGACAGTATGCTTGAAAATCCCGCATTTAACGAAAATAACGAAAAAATTCTCTGTGAAATGGGCGGAAAACACGCCTCAATGATGATGAATATCAAGGTCAAACGCCTTGCGTCCGGTGAAGAATTCACCCTGATTGATAAAAAAAACGAAACCGCTTTTCTTCTTCTCAAAGGTCAGGTAAAATTCACCTATTGCTCAGAAACGGTTACAACCGAATTCCGCGAGAGTCCTTTCAAGAAAACACCTTACGCCCTTCATGTCTGCAAAGATACCGAGGTTAAGGTTGAGGCGCTGCGCGACAGTGAAATCATAATTCAGCAAACCGACAATGAAAAGACCTTCGAGCCGGTTTATTATACGCCCGATAAATGTCTTTATCAGGAATTCGGTCAGAGCCAGTGGGGCGGAACGGGTCAGAGGACCTGCGCCACAATGTTTGACCTTTCAAATGCCCCGTATTCAAATATGGTGCTCGGCGAGGTTTTTCACAACCCCGGAAAATGGTCTTCCTATCCCCCTCACCATCATCCCCAGCCTGAGGTTTATTACTATCAGTTTGACTATCCTCAGGGATTCGGCGCGGCATTTATGGGTGACGATGTTCAGAAGTGCACCGACGGCTCGTTCCTCTGCATTGAGCCTCATAACGCTCATCAGCAGGTCTGCGCTCCGGGATACACAATGTATTATGTGTGGATGATACGTCACATTGACGGCGACCCCTGGGATAAAACACGCATTTACGAAAAAGAACATGAATGGCTTGCAAATGCCGATTGACAGGTGATAAAATGAGAAAGATTAAATTCATTACTGCCGTTCTTCTGTCACTGCTTATTATTTTCTCCGCGGGAACGGCGCTCGTATATTCCTATGAGGGCGAAAACAACGAAAACGCCGCCGTCAGCTACGCAACACCCTCCGACGCCGAGCCGCAGACACCTTCAGACACGCCGGTAATCACACCTTCCGGCCCGCTCAATTATGTTGTTATCGGCGATTCAATCGCGAGAGGATCGGGCGTTATGAATCATGATGAAGCGAGCTTTGGCAGAATAGTTGCCGACACCGACGGCTTCGCTTACGCCAACTACGGCGTTGACGGTTACAGGAGCAAGGATATTCTCAACAAAACGCTCAAGCGCAGTGAGGTAATAAGTTCGATTTCCAACGCCGACATTGTCAGCATTTCGGTCGGCGGCAATAATTACATTTATTCAAATATCATCAAACTTTTGCTCGGAGGAATAGTCTTCCGCAACAAAGGGGTTCTTGATGAAGTGCTCGATCCGTTTCACTCGGATTTTTGTCAGATAATTGATAAAATCAAATCATTGAATCCCGATGTCGTTATTATTGTCCAGACGCTTTATAACCCGGTTACGGGGCTGCTGAAGGATTATGCGAAAATAGCGATTGACGAGCTCAACAGCCGTTTCTATCAATATGACGAAGAGCACCCCGGCACAATATACATCGCGGATGTTGCCTCCGCTCTTGACGGTCAGGCGGACTGTTTCGCTGTCATACATCCCACCGCGAAAGGCAATGTCAAGATTGCCGAAGTCCTGCTCGCGCTGCTCAAGGAGCTCGGTCTCGGTGAAAAAACCGAACCGGTCATAAATAATAAAGGCATAAACACCATTGAATACTATTTCGGCTGTCTTTTTAACCCGAAAAAGATCTCGGGTGCAGATCTGCTGGCCCAGCATCTCCTCAGGAGAATAGAATTCGGCTATGCCGGAAACGATCGTCCTGGTGTCGATACCGGTGTCAATGGTGAGTTTCAGCAGCTTGTCCGTCTTGGGAACGCGCTCGGCCTCAAGGACTGTGGCGGTACGGATATCCATCTTCTCGAAATCCTCGAAGCTGCATTCCGCCTTCTGCGGCTCTATGCGCTTCGCGGCTTCGGCGGCGGCGGCAGCGGCCTCGGCCGCCTCGCGCTCCGC
>JAFWRV010000273.1 GCA_017519685.1 Clostridia bacterium | reverse complement strand
TATTTAAAAATCATCTGTCTTTTGGAGATTCCGTTTTGATTTTTGATACATACTTATTATGAGCCTTTTTCTGCTCATAATCGGTAATGTTTTTTTCTGAAAGAATATCTTTAATATTTATTATATCAGCAGAAGTTAAAACAACTTCTTTGGATAATGACTGCAATAATTGGTAAAGTTTATCCTCATAAACAACCGGCGTTTCTGTTTTTATCTTTAATTTGCAGTTTCCTGCAAAAACAATAATTGAATTTATTGTTATATCGGCAAACTCAGAAAGAAATGATTCAACTGTTTTTATATGACCGTAATTTTGATGAATCGGGTTTTGAAAAGAATATTTGTTTCCATTAATGTACTGTGTCCACTTAGAAGAATGTTCACTTCCGTAAATTACACCTGTATAGTTTTTGGTTTCAATAACAAAAATGCCGTAAACTGAAATAACAATATGATCAATCTGTGACGTTCCGTTATCAGAATCCAGCAAAATATTGTTCAGTATTTGATATTGGTCTTCAGGCAAATTATCTAAAGATTTTTTTACTGCCTTTTCTCCGCGCTTTCCCTTTCTTTTTGGGGAATTCAACCATATTTTGAGAATAAAAAGAGGAATTATCCAAACCCAGCAATACCAAAAATTAATCAACAATCGTATGAACATTTCAATCATTTTGATAATTCCAATTAATAAATCCATTTTTCCTCCGTAACATAACCGTTAATCGGTAATACATAATAATGATTATCAGTTAATTTAGTATATCATCTATGAATTGTTTATTCAAGTAAAACATATATACTTAACTTAAACCGGCAATTACTTTGCATTTATGATTATAAAGCCGTTACCGTAATCCATCCGCGCTGGTTTGCCCAAAATTTTAACACATTATTCGCCTGCGGGCGGGAATAATGCTCCGCATATCCCTATGGCGGCAAGCATGAATGCTTGCCCTACGGTCCTCACGGACATCCTTGTGTTGATTATCGTAGTGCCGTAGGGGCGATTATCAATCGCCCGCCAAAGGATATAAGGGTCGCTTCGCTCCGAAATATATTGTCGCCACACCCGCCCTTCGGGCACCCTCTCCGATCTCGGAGAGGGCCACAATCCAAGATAGCTTGATTATTATCTTGATTTTCATTTGCACTTTAATGCTGAAAATGATGTCTTGAAGTAACGAATTATTTGATTCACGATTAATAAAATCAAATTGCAGGTTGGATTCCTAATCCCACTGTACATATAATTTAAGGTTCCTGTATGCTTTGCCCTCTCCGAGATCGGAGAGGGTGGCACAACGTGCCGGGTGTGGCGATTATCAATCGCCGACAGAGTCGGCAACCGCAATTATTCATTATTCATTATCAATTATTCATTAAAAAAGCTTTGCCGGCGCAAACGCGTCGGCAAAGCATATCATGGTAATATTTATCTGCTGAACAGGTTTTTGAAAAAATAAAGGATCGCGTGAAATACCTTTATGAATATTCCCGGAAAGCCTGAGTGGTCAAGTCCGCAGTAATGACAGTCTTTGTCTCTCTGCTCCTGAATCAGCGTAAGACCGTTATTCTTTTCTTCGTCAACCTTCTTGACGGAATCCGCCTTGTCGATTTTATTCTTCGCTTCTTCCGCTATTTTAAGCACCTCATCGGAT
>JAFWRV010000025.1 GCA_017519685.1 Clostridia bacterium | reverse complement strand
ATTCCCGAAACTGCCGCCGGCAGATTCGAAATTGCCGAAAGAATTATAAGAGAAGCGGAAAAATACGGTATCAAACAAAAGAATCTTATATTTGATCCTCTTACTCTTACCGTCAGCGCCGATTCCGATGCCGCGAATGTCACTCTTGAATCGGTAAGGATGATTCACGAAAAACTCGGATGTCACACTGTTCTCGGTGTTTCAAATGTTTCTTTCGGTCTTCCTCAGAGAGATAAGATTAATTCCGTGTTTTTCACGCTCGCGATGAATAACGGTCTTTCAGCGGGAATAATCAATCCCAAGTCCGATGATATGATGAACGCATACAGGTCATTCAATGCCTTAAAGGGAATTGACAAATCCTGTATGAAATATATCGCGGCTATGAACGGAACTCCTTCGGCTGAAAAAACAAATAATGATACTCAGCAGGATGTTCCCGATTTGAAGAGGGCAATAATAGACGGCAGAAAGACTCTTGCCGTTAATATTGTAAAGTCGCTGGTTAAAACCGAGGAACCTCTCAGAATTATTAATGACGAGGTTATTCCCGCCCTTGATATTGTCGGTAAGAATTTTGAAAGCAAAAAAGCGTTTTTGCCTGAACTGCTTATGAGCGCCGAGGCAGCCAAAGGCTGTTTCGATATTATAAAAGATATGTTTCCGGTATCGGAAAGCGAAAAGAAGTTTACCGTGATACTTGCTACCGTAAAGGGCGATATTCACGATATAGGCAAAAACATTGTCAAACTTCTGCTTGAGAATTACGGCTATGATGTTGTGGATCTCGGCAAGGATGTCCCGCCGGAAACCGTTCTTGCTGCCGCAGAAAAATATCACGCGCCTCTGGTCGGACTTAGCGCTCTAATGACGACAACCGTTCCTGCTATGAAAGAAACCGTTGACCTTATTCATTCAGCTAATCCCGGGATTAAAGTGATTGTCGGCGGAGCGGTTCTTACCGCGGAGTATGCGGAAAAAATCGGGGCGGATGCCTATGCCGCGGACGCTATGGAAAGTGTCCGTTACGCTGAAGAGCTTTTAAAAACCATTGAAATGTAAGTATAATAAATAATTGATTTACAGCATTCTGCGCAGTATAATTGTATTACGGAAAGGGGAACGCTTATGTCAGAAAAATGCAAATATCCCATAATTCTTGTTCACGGTATGTTCGGCTGGGGTGACGATGAAGGAATAAACAATTATTTACCCTATTGGGGAGCAAATTCCTGCAATATAGTTGAGCATTATACTGAAGAAGGATATGAAATGCACGCCGCTTCTGTCGGTCCTGCCTCCAGCTGCTGGGACAGAGCCTGCGAGCTTTATGCCCGTCTGAAAGGCGGAGTTGTTGATTACGGTAAAGCGCATTCCGAAACAGCCAACCCTAAACGTTCCGGCCGGTCTTATGATGAAGCGCTGCTTGATAAATGGGACGGTGAAAACAAAATTCATCTTATAGGACACTCATTCGGCGGCAATACCGTTCGCCTTCTCGCTCATCTTCTGACTTTCGGTGCGCCTGAAGAAGTCGCGGCTGATCCCGAAAACTGTTCAGAGCTTTTCAAGGGCGGTCATGAGGACTGGCTCGCAGGTATTATTACTATATGTTCTCCTCATAACGGTACCACAACATTTCTTGCGGTTAAAAGATTTCACTTACTCGGAACTCTCAAATTCATCGTTTATAATTATATGGGATT
>JAFWRV010000272.1 GCA_017519685.1 Clostridia bacterium | reverse complement strand
TCAGTAAGACCCGCTCCTGTGCGCATTGCGCACAGGAGCGGGTTAACATGCATCGGTTAACAGATTTTTACGGTTTGATTTCTTCTTTGAGTAAGCCGAACAGCGACAGGAAGAAAGCAATTATTTTGTCAAAGAAACCCTTCTTGACAGAAACTTTTCCGTCCTTGGCTAAGTCTTTTCCGTCTGCGGATTTTTGAACATTATCGTTTTTGTCAACAATTGCAACAGTGTAATTGATGTCGTCTATGATTTTGCCCGCGTCATAGGTTACGCTCTTGTTGTCGCCCTTTGCTACCTGTTTTCCGTCAACATAAATTGCAACGTATGTTCCTTCGGGCGCGCCTGTTGCCTCAGCGGTTATTTTAACCTTTGATTTGTTATAAACCTTCTTTTCCGCGGCAACCTTAACGCTGACTTCGGGAATATCGCTTGTCTTGCCGAGAATAAATGTGCTGAAATGATTTACTGTAAACACAGCGTAATCAACGCCGTCGTATTCTTCTATGTTAGCACTGATAGTATCAAATGATCCGGAATCTGTAAAGTGTATTACGCTTAATATACTGTTCTTAAGGGATTCCGGTATGGGAATCATAATCTTGACCGGAGTATCAGGTTGATATTCCTTCCCGTCGAGAAGAAGAGAAATATCATACGCCTGACCGTTCAGGAATGATGTTATCAGCAGATAGCATTCGGCTTTATCTTTAAGCGCCTGCGTTTTGTCAAGCTCTTTAACCAGAAGCTCAAGGTTTTCGGGAACTTCATTGTTGCCGAAATCAACCATGATACCGGTTGCGGTGTCAACTATTGTATTTTTGCTGCCCCATTTTGCATAGACGGTTAAGCCGGAGTTAATAACCGTATCCGGATCAACGGGAGTTTTAAAGTTGCTGTCACTGTACCAGCCGATGAAATCAAATTTATCGGTGTCCTGAGGAGTGTCGAGAATCGTGTTCAATGCGGTGCCTTTTGCGACATAAACTGTTTTGTCTTCATAAGAAGAACTGTTATACTTTACAGTTACGGTGCAAGCTTCAACCCATTTTGAATAAAGAACGGTAGGAGCGTCAATAATGGTATCGGGATTGAATTTCGTCCGGAAACCGCTGTCGGTGTACCACCCTTCAGGTAAATAGTATTTTGCAATAAGGCCGGTGTACTTCTTTACAGCTTCGTAAACCGGCAGATTATCTGCTTTTGAACCTATTTCCACATATATGGTTTCATCTTCAACATAATCGCTGTTTGAAAGTCTGACCGGTATCAATGTTCCTTCAATATAGCTCCATTTTGCCGAAATTGTCACATTGTTTGCGGGCATTTTTGGGGGCAGCTTCTGACTCCATCCTGCAAATGTACAGCCGAATCTGGTCGGATCATTCCCGTTGGGCAGGAATGTGCTCGGATTGTCAGTTTCGGAGACGGGTTCATCTGCCTCATAATAACGGACAACCTTGTTGTCGCCGTTGGCAGGATCGATTGTCAAAGTATATACTTTCACCCAGGTCGCCTTGACGGTTAAATCGTCGGCAGGCATTGTTCCGGGCATCTCGGGATCCCAGCCCGCGAACTTGTATCCGCCTCTTTCCGGGTCGGCAATAGCGGGTATAGCGGCACCGGCGGCAATTTCGGTTACTTTCGGTTCTTCACCGTTATCGAAATCAACTGTTAATTTATATTTCTCATTTTCTATCCATATCGCCGTTATGGTAAGATTGTGTGCGGGCATTGTTTCGGGCATATCGTCTTCCCAGCCTGCGAATGTAAAGCCGGCTTTTTCGGGGTCGGCAATAGCGGGTATTGCGGCGCCGGCTTCGAGTTCATATACAGCCGATTCTTCGTCGTTATCGAAATCAACTGTTAATGTATATTTCTCATTTTCTATCCACAATGCTTTTACCGTAAGATCGCTTGCGGGCATTGTTTCGGGCATCTCGGGATCCCAGCCTGCGAATGTATAGCCGCGTTTTACCGGATCGGCAATAGCGGGTACAGCGGCGCCGGCGGGTATTTCGGTTACTTCCGGATCTTCGCCGTTATCATAATCAACCGTTAATTTATATTTCTCATTTTCTGTCCATTTCGCGTAAAGAGTAATGTTTTCCGTGACAATATCACTGTCGGTCCATTTGTTATTACATTCTTTCTCTTTGTACCATCCTTCGAAAGAAAAACCGTCAACAGGATCCAGGACGGGTAAAACCAAGGCTCTGCCGAGGCGAACTCTCACATCATCGGGGTTGTTTCCGTGACCGTTCGCATCAAAGCTTACTGTATAACCGCGTGCGCGGACAGGTCTCAGGGTAAGGTCGGTCAGACGGTCATTTTTGCCTAAATCACGTATGATGTCTAACACTTCTTCATCACGAATCGGGCGGTCGTTGGGGAATTTGGGGTTTCTGATTGCCCATGATTCGATGATGACGCCGTCGTCACCGTCAATAACAGAGGGCAGTTTTATTTCCTCTAAGGTATCTTTTGTAAATTTAATCGGTTTAAGTTTTCTTGTTATTGTATTTCCCGGATTATCTGAACAAAAATAAACATTGTATTCGTCTTCAGTCCATTTTGCGTAAAGAGTGACATCGCCGGTTACAGTGTCGGTATCGAAATCCCATTGACTGGTAAGTCCTTCGTCCTTGTACCATCCGGCAAAGCCGTAACCTTCGCGGGGATTGTCAAGATATTTGGGATCAAGCAGACCCTCACCGACGCCTACTGTGCGACCGGTAACGGTTTGCGCCTCATACTCTCCGGTTGTGCTGTTATATTCATTGAGAGTATATTCACAGTTATATTCAAATGTAACATTGTGCGGCGCCAGATAAAGCGCTTCCAATGTCATACTATCCTCATCAACTGTGTCTGTTTCCAAATCCCAGTATTCATCTTCAAGGTAATATCCGTTAAAGATGTAACCGTGTTCGTTATTCAATTTCGGCAGCGGGTAATCAGGAAGATAATCAACAAGAACCGAGCCGGTCGGAACAATTATACATGTACTCGGGGTTTCGGATCCGACGCCATCGTCACTGAGAGACGCAGTAAAATAGACCCGGCATCCCTCAACTATTTCAGGATAAAGAGAGATATCGGTTGATAATCTGTCGGCTGCAAAATTCCAACGGGTATCTTCTGTCAGATCGGGGGATGTGTACCATCCTTCTGCCGCCGGATAATCATAATCATCTGAGGTTAATATAATTTGGCAATATCTTTCGGAATCATTTATCAGTGAACCTTTTTTATACTTCCACGAACAACTCGGTTCTGTTGCGTCGGGTGAATTATATACGCTGACTGTACACGGTCCTACATATTTTGCATAAAGATCAACATCAAAGTCATTCACCGTGTCGGTTTCAAAATTCCATTTTGAATCCTCGGTTAACTCCGGATCTCTGTACCACCCTGAAATGGTATAATAATCCGGAATAGCGGGATCCGATTCGTCGATATATTCAATCGGTCCGAAATTTTCGATGTCGACTGTTTTTACACGATCTTCGCCTATATAGAAATAGACAATAGGAAAAGATTCGCCGTACGCCAATGCCGCACAGCTTGAAATAATCAGAGCTGTGAGAATCAGGGAAAGAATTCGTTTTGCGTTTTTCATATATACCCTCCTGTATTTATCCGGCATAAGCCGGTTGTTACCGTATTGTAAAAACCGCGAAAAAGGTTTATCATCCGGCGATATTTAACCGCTTAAAAATTAATTATATTAATTATAAATTTTTTTTCACGTTTTGTCAACTTTTTGTTTTGTTTTAACAATTGTTTGGAATTCAATTACCGTTAAGGATTCTGTTGATTAATTAAAAAATCCTCCGCCCTTGGGCGGAGGAAAGCATTATTCAGTCTGGTTTTTATCGGTTTCGAGTGACCCGGTATCTTCATTATAATACATAAACATCGGATAGTCTTTATATGTTTCGGTTGTTGCCTGACCGTCGTGATAAAGCAGCGCTTTAATCATGGTGTCATAATCGGAGCAGCCGAATGAATGTGTCATGTGACGGATAAACCATGTCTGCTCGGGGAACATGCAGGCGGAAGCGTCAACTGTTTTATCGGGAGAAATGTATTTTGCGTCTTTGCCCTCAAGATATGAATCGGAAAGCTGTTCGCGGTAATTCGCGGCAACGGCGCCGAATGAGGCAAATTTGACATCAATTACGCCGTCACTCGCGTATCTCCATGACGGAGTCATAAACATCGCGCTGTAACCGTGCCTTGCAAAGACATAAAGATTGCAGTCGGTATCAATCTTTTTAAGCGTTTCCGCTTTATAAGGTCTGATTCTGGTATTGAAATCATCAACCTTCTCCATAAGACCTTTGCGCAGTTCTTTCTGATCTTTCCATATATTATTGAAGGCAAAGTCGTACGCCTCGTCAATCATATCGTCGGGTACCATTGACCAGATACTGAGCCAGCCGCCGAACATCGGGAATATGGCGTCCGAAAGCGCCTGGATTCCGAGTCCGTCAACCATTTTGTTGGCAAGATTGCACAGACGTTTAGTAGTACCGATTTTATAAAGAAACGCAAACAGTCCGTCAAGGAATTTTTCGTTTTTATTGAAATCAAACACGCCGTCAAGATATGCGGTCAGCGAATCGGGGTCGAAAACAAGCTGACCGGTGAACAGCTCGCCTGTGTATGTTTCTCCGAATACTGCGGTGGAGTTGAAGGCAAAGCTTCTGACTTTTTCCGTTCCGTAAAGCCGCGCGTAAGTATTTGTGATTACGCCGCCGTAACTGTGGCACTCAAGGACAACCTGTTCACTGCCGCTGCATTTGAGGACATAGTTGATAAAATCATTGAGAAGTTCAGCGGTATGAATCGGGTCAAGCCGCCAGTCATATACGAAGGTAAGCTGTGAATCCTTATGAATTGTTTCCGGGGCGGGGTATTCAAATCTTACTCCGGATTTGTCTTTCGGCTCACCGTCGGGTCCGAGTATAATCGGGTCGAAAATCTTGTTTACAAGGGGAATTACCCTTTCTGCGAGTTTATCCCAGTCTCTCGTAAACATAAAGCCGAAAAGCGCAGGAATACTTTTGAATACGGCGCTGACTATCGAGCTTGTTTTCGGAGGCCAGGCGGTATCGGAATCGGGGTCATCCGGGTCGGTATAAACGGTTGAGCCCATTAATCCGTGAACGAAGATGTAAGGGCAGTCCGCCTTATATTCGGGCGCTTTTACCGCAAACGCGGGAACAGCTGATGAAAAAACAATTGCCAGAACAAGAATAACTGAAACAATACCTCTTCTTTTCATTATTTTACACTTCCCATTTTTATTATTTCTTCTTCGGTCCAATCGGGGTTTACCGGAATGAAAACACTTCTTGAAAGCAGCGAAAGGGTATTCGGATAAACCTCATTTGCGTAGTCGGGTAATATGTCCGCGTTGGCGGGATGTCTGAACGGGTCCATAAGCGGATTGAACGCGCCGCGCTTTTCGATTATCGCGGTCCAATTATTGTATATATGTTTTCCGGTATCAATCGGAAGAAAGGCGCCCATGCCGAATTTTCCGCAGAATTCTCTCGCGCTCTTTTCATCGTCAAAAACGACGGGAACGGTAGTGCCGCAGTCACCGTCAATGTCGTTTGATCTGCCGATTCCGTAATTTTCCGAAAGAACGGCGGAAAGCTTTGCTTTGTTTTTTCTGAGGTCTGTCAGAATACCGTCGAGTTTTCTCAGCTGCATTCTGAGAATGGCGGCGCTTATTTCATTTGTTCTGAATTCGGAACCGCAAAACTGCGGCTCGTCTATTCCGTCAAGCTGATTGCCGAAAAACGCGATTGCGCTGGCATCCTGATAAATAAGGGAGCGGGCGAAAATATTATCGTCATCTGTCAGCACAGCGCCCCCCTCACCGGCGCTGATAACCTTGAACTGATTGAAACTCATTGCTCCGGCGATGCCGAAGGTTCCGAGGCGTTTTCCTTTATATGAACCGCCGTCGGCCTGGCAGGCGTCTTCAAGTATCATGAGATTGTATTTATCCGCAAGGGCGCAGATGCCGTCCATATCGCAAGGAAAGCCCTGAATATGTACCGGAATAATCGCTTTTGTTCTCGGGCTTATTTTTTTCTCCGCCGCGTTTATATCGATTGTGTAGGTGTCGTCAATGTCGCAGATTACCGGAACTGCTCCTGCGCTGACAACAGCCATAGCGGTTGCGATCTAGGTGTAAGCGGGAATTATAACCTCGTCGCCCGGGCCGACTCCCATTGCTGTCAGGGCTGAAGCGAGAGCGCCGAAACCGGATGTTACGAGAATTGCGTGCTTTACACCGATTTTTTCACAGAGTTCTTTTTCGCACTGCTCGCATTCACGCATGGCGTCATTAATCTTGAACATACTTCCGCTCTGTATAACGCGGGTGACTTCATCTATTTCTTCTTTACCGATTCTGTACATATTCTTCGCCTCCTCTTTTTATTTTATCATATTCCTTTGATATTGCAAGATTAAATTGCAGATGTTATAATACCGAAAGAGGTGAGGATATGATTATTCTTGACTGCAATCTTAATTTCGGGGCAACCAACAACGGAAATCCGTACAGTAACTGCGATACTTTTGAGGATCTTTGCGCGGAGATGAAACGCAGCGGCATTGACGGAGGCCTTGTCAGATGCACTTACAGCGACACGGTCGGAGTGAATTACGGCAATAACTTTTTAGCGGAAAAAATCAAAGAAAGCGGCAACCGTTATCTTTTCGGCGTGTGGGCTGTTTTACCTCCGTTTACCGACGAAACACCTCCGCCTGACAAACTGCCTTCATTAATGAAAAGCAACGGAATCGCGGCGGTTTATATCAACCCCGCGACACACAGATATGTACCGTCGGAGTTAACGCTCGGAGAAATGTTCGGAGTGTTTGAGCAGAGAAAAATCCCGGTTATTCTCAATACCGACCGCGGAGTCGGCATGGATCTGATTTATAAAATACTCAGCCGTTTTCCGGAACTCACCGCGATAGTCGGGGATTCCGATTGCTGGCCTAACGCAAGACGCCTTTATCCTCTGGCATACCGGTATAAAAATGTC
Source organism: Clostridia bacterium (assembly GCA_017519685.1). Taxonomy (GTDB): domain Bacteria; phylum Bacillota; class Clostridia; order Oscillospirales; family Acutalibacteraceae; genus CAG-177. The sequence continues at coordinate 2,362 of JAFWRV010000272.1, read as the reverse complement.
AGACTTGATTTATCCTATGTTATGGACGCGGGCGGGATTGAGGATATGGTAAGCAGATTCGGAGCGGAAAAACTGCTTTTCGGTACCGCTTTTCCCAACAGATATACCGGCTCCATGCTTGCGGTTACAAGGACTGCCTGCATCAGCGAAGAGGACAGAGAAAAGATATTTTCACTCAACCTCATCAGACTTATAGAGGAGGCGGATTTATCTTGATTAACAATAAAAGCCGCATTGCCGCGGAATTCTGGGAAACAGGGAAACTGCCCTGCTATATAAGAGATTTTCACGCTCACATGGATGAGCACGCTCAGATTTATTTCCCGTTTTCATCGGCGGAAGATATGGTCGCGGATATGGACAGAAACAATGTCAGATCCCTTTTCTTCTGCGGGCATTTTGCCCTTGATGACCCTCTTTACGGCGAGAAGTACAATGTCGATGCCGTAAGAAAATTTCCCGACAGATTAAGAGCTTATCATATTATTCATTCCCGCTGTCTGAATCCGGTTAAGGAAATTGACGAGGTTGATAAAAACCCGGATATCTATGTCGGGTTCAAGCTTCTCGGGGATTACAATTATTTCCCTGTTGACAGCGCGATACACGATCCGTATTATGATTATCTGAGTCAGACCGGCAAACTGCTTCTCCTTCACACCTGGGGCGGCTCGGGTTATGACGGTTATGAGCAGGTTTACAATATAGCGAAGAGATTTCCCGCTCTCAGGATAATCTGCGGCCATTCCTTTTTCGGTACTCATAAGGAGGGGATTGAAAGAACAAGGCAGTTCCCGAATATTTATTATGAACTGACCGCAGTCCCGATTATGCGCGGAGTTCTTGAAGAAATCGTAAACCTTGCCGGCAGTGAAAGAGTTCTTTTCGGAACGGACCTTCCCTGGTTTTCCACAATGCACGGTGTCGGTATGGTTCTGGGTGCGGATATAACCGACGATGACCGTCTTAATATTTTTCACCGTAACGGTGATAAACTCATACAGTCACTGAACATATAGTAAAGAGCTGCCGCGTGGCAGCTCTTTGCTATTATCCCGCGTATTCTGCGAGCGCGGCTTTAATTGTGTCGGGCACCCTGGATGTGATGTTATCAACACCCATTTTAATGAATTTCAAAGCGGTTTCTTTGTCATTTATCGTCCAAACCGAAACGGGAAGATTTCTTGAATGCATTACTTTCACAACTTCCTCCGAACAGGAGCTGTGGGAGATGTTAAGACCGGTTGCCCCCGATGAGATTATCTTATCGGCAACAGCGTTGACAGCCGTTTCATCATGCATCTGATTTTCATCAATGGCCACATTCAGGTAGTATGGGACTTTGCTGTTCGCGGCGACGGTTCCGGTCCAGCTCTCACCGACTCCGGTATAAAATACCCGGTCGGCAATACCGTATTTTTCCAGAAGAGCGTCAATGGCGGGAAGATTATTCACCGATTTCAGGTCGAGATTGATACGTATTGACGGATGCTTTGCGACGATGGCAAAAACTTCGTCAAGCGGCACACCGTCTGTTTCGGAGGGATTGCCGTCATGAACTATAACAGGAGTGCCTCCGGGTCTGAAGGTTACGTCGATTTCAAAAATCTCGCAGTTTTCTTCCGTTACTTTTCGGACATTTTCGATTGAATTGTCGGGCGTTCCGTATGCGCCTGCGTGGGCTGTGATTGTCATAATGTTTCCTCGGTTATTATTTATTCCGCTTCTGCGGTGAGTTTATTGAATAAAGAATAAAAATCTATCTCCGTGACCTGAGACGGGGGAGAGGCGTTTTCTCCGTTGCAGCAGGCATACCGGTAGCCGTCATCGGTCCCGAATTCAGAGAAGAAATAACGGTTATCATCCGCGTTCACCGAAATTCCGTTTTCGGAAATCAGTATTGAAAAGGAGTCAAGAGCAACGGTAAGACCCGTTCCGGTCGCCTTGAGATAGCTTTCCTTGAGTGTCCATAAGCGGCAGAAAGCGAGATTCTTATCGTCGGCTTCGGAAATGAACTTTTGCTCTTGTGCGGTGAAATATCTCCGGGCGATTTTTATATTGCCGCGGCCTGTTTTTTCGGCGTCGCATCCGACTCTGTCAGCAGAAACGGCGCAAAGCACTTTTGATCCTGAATGTGAAAGACTGAAATGAAAATCGGGATAATCTTTCAGATACGGTTTACCGTTTGCGTTAAAGCGGATTTCCGCGCTGCCGAGGTCCACGCCGCGCGCTGCCGCCGCATAATACAGCAGAGCGCCCGCGCCGAGAGTCAGGAGCTTGTCCCGGCTTCTTTTCATTCTGTCGGTTTTCTCCTGCCTTGAGGCGGGAACGAGAGAGTAAAAGAAATCAAATATCTTTTTTT
>JAFWRV010000271.1 GCA_017519685.1 Clostridia bacterium | reverse complement strand
CCTTTTCAGCCGCAGTTTGAATTTGAGGATGCCAAAGCATTTGCTAATAAATATAATCTTAAGTTAAAAGTAATTCACTTCAATGTTTTGTCCTGTCCCGAAGTAACCGAGAATAACCCTCTGAGATGTTATTTCTGCAAGAAAAGAATAATGTCCGAAATAATGAAGCACGCGGCGGAAGACGGGCTGTGTATTGTTGCCGACGGCACTAATTTTTCCGATTCATCCGGTGAAAGACCCGGCATGCGGGCATTGGAAGAACTGAAGATTATTTCACCGCTGAGGGAATGCGGTATAACAAAGGATGAAATCAGACGCCTCTCCCGCGCTTCGGGTCTTTTTACCGCCGAAAAACTCGCTTATGCGTGTCTTGCGACAAGAATACCGTCAGGCACGGCAATTACAGCGCCTTTGCTTGAGAGAACGGAATGGGCTGAAAACTATCTGTTTTCACTCGGATTTTCCGATTTCAGGGTCCGTACTTCCGGAAATTCGGCAAGACTTGAGATTAATCGCAGTCAACTTGAAAAATATTATAAACTAAAGGAAACTGTCAATACGGTTCTTTCAGAGAAGTATGACGGTGTATCAGATGAAATCGGAGTCAGAGAATGAGTTATGATTTAAAATCAATGCTGTCTGATTTCAAAGACGGTAAAATATCTGCTGATGAAGTTCTGCTTAAATTCAGGGAAAAGCCTTTTGATGACCTGGATTTTGCAAAAGTTGACCTTCACAGAAAAGCGCGTCAGGGAACCGCTGAAGTTATTTACGGCGCGGGCAAAACCGCTGAGCAGATAATCGGGATTTCCCGCTCTATGTTAAAAAACGGCCAGCAGGAAATTATGATTACAAGACTTGACAGAGATAAGAAAGACTTAATTGAACGTGAAATCGATCTGTCTTACTATGAAACCGCAAAAATCGGTTATATCGGAAAAATACCTGAACCCGACGGCATAGGAACCGTTCTTGTTCTCTGCGCGGGCACAAGTGATATTCCGGTTGCCGAGGAAGCTGCCGTTACCGCGGAAATCCTGGGCAACAAAGTAAACAGAATTTACGACGTAGGAGTTTCCGGCCTTCACAGGCTTCTGTCACGGCTTGATGATATAATGAGCGCGTCGGTTATTATCGCCGTTGCGGGAATGGAAGGCGCTCTTGCGTCGGTAGTCGGCGGACTTTCCGATAAACCCGTTATTGCGGTTCCGACAAGTGTCGGATACGGCGCCTCGTTTGAAGGTATTACCGCATTGCTGTCAATGCTTAACTCCTGTTCCGCCGGTGTTACCGTTGTAAATATAGATAACGGATTCGGAGCAGGATATACCGCAAATATGATTAATCATATCGGAGGTTAACAGATGAATGTATTATTTCTTGATTGCTCGATGGGCGCTGCCGGTGATATGCTTACCGCCGCTCTTTCCGAAATATTACCCGATAAAGACGGATTTATCAATGAACTGAACGCGTTGGGTATTCCGGGAGTTGAATACTCAGCGGAGGACTGTTTTAAATGCGGGATTAAGGGCACTCATATTACAGTTAAGGTAAATGGCGCCGAAGAGAGCGAAGAAATGCACAGCGGTCACGAAAGTGATGAAAGTCACACTCATCATCACGGACACTGTTTTGATGAAATTAAAGAAATAATCAATTCACTAAATATATCCGATTATGTTAAAACTCAGGCATTGAATGTTTACAGGCTTATTGCAGAAGCGGAAAGTAAGGTACACGGTAAGACGGTTGAAGAAATACATTTTCATGAAGTCGGCACCATGGACGCGGTTGCCGATGTTATCGGAGTCTGTCTTGCTGTTGAGAAACTGAATCCGGACAGGATTGTTTCAACTCCCGTTAATGTCGGTTCCGGTCAGGTGCATTGCGCTCACGGGATTCTGCCTGTTCCGGCTCCCGCGACAGTAAATCTATTAACCGGTATTCCTTCATACAGTGACGGAATAAACGGCGAACTCTGTACACCTACCGGCGCCGCGCTGCTGTGTAATTTTGTAAGCGAGTTTTCCGATATGCCGGTTTTAAAAATCGAATCCGTCGGATACGGAATGGGTACCAAGGATTTTGAAAGAGCGAATTGTGTCAGAGCGATTTACGGGAATGCGGAGAAAGAAAAGGAGTCCGTTGTCGAGCTTTCCTGTAATCTTGATGATATAACAGGAGAAGAACTTGGATTTGCTATTGAAACCCTTCTGAAAGAGGGAGCGAAAGACGCCTATGCCGTTCCTGTTACAATGAAAAAATCAAGACCGGGATATATACTTAACGTGATTTGTTCGGAAGACGATAAGGAAAGAATGGTTTCCCTTATATTCAGGCATACGACTACAATCGGTATCAGAGAGGCAAAGTTCAGTCGATATTCGCTTGACAGAAAAACCGAAACCGTGGATACCGAGTTCGGTAAAATGAACCTTAAGATTTCCGAAGGATTCGGAGTTGTAAGGAAAAAATTTGAATATGACGATCTCGCTTCCGCTTCCGTCAAGTACGGACTCGGAATAAAGGAAATCGAGGATAAAATAAAGTGATTATCAATCCTGTTTTAACTTAATTTGTTGAATTGGAAATAATAATATGATATAATACACTGAATTTAAAATGCTTTGTATGAAATGATTATTATGAAAAAGAACAGTATTATTCTTTGCGCCTGTTCGATTGCTTTCGGGGTAAATCTGGCGTTGTTTATTATTAAACTGTATATCGGATTGAGAACTAACTCAATCAGCATTTATTCCGACGCGGTCAACAATATGTTTGATTCGCTGATAGGATTGATAACTTTCATCAGTATGTTTATATTGATAAAGAAAAACGACAGCTTATCCGAATTAACCGTATTAAAAAGTGAGCAGCTGTTTTCCTTTATTATGGCGGTTATAGTTTTGATTGCCGGCTTATATTTCGGGTATTCTTCTCTTGAAAGATTTATGTATCCCGCTCCTATCTGGTTTACAATGCTGTATGCCGGCGTGCTTGCTGTAACGGATATAGTTAAAATTATTATGTTTTTTGTTTACGGAAAACTGTATAATAAGAATAATTCTCCGGTTATCAGAGTAATGAAATATGATTGTATTCTTGATTTCTTTATTACTTTGATGACGATTG
>JAFWRV010000270.1 GCA_017519685.1 Clostridia bacterium | reverse complement strand
AAGAAAAGCAGTCTGATAAGAAAGATGGGCATAAGCCGCGGCGTGAGCTTTGTTAAAAGCATAGGAAGCAAATGAAAGCATACTGTCAAATAAGCTGTCGGCGGCCTCACGGCTGATTCCTCTTTCCACAGCGCCGGAAACAAAAGATTCACGCTCCTGAATCATAACCGAATGTTGCTTTTTAGCCATAGCGCGCCGTACTATATCGGCGTGACCGTAAGAATAGCCGGCAACCGATTGGCAAATCTGCATAACCTGTTCCTGATATACTATACAACCGTATGTAACATTCAGAACGGGTTTCAGCTCGGGAATAATATATTTAATTGATTCGGGATGGGATTTATTTTTAATATAATCGGGAATTGAATTCATCGGACCGGGACGGTAGAGTGCGATAATAGCGATTATATCCTCAATTGACTCCGGCTGTAACTGAACAAGAACACGTTTCATTCCCGCAGATTCAAATTGAAAAACGCCGTTTGTGTTGCCGGCACAAAACAGAGAAAAAGTCCTGCTGTCGGAAATTGATATGGTATTAATATCAAATGAAGTATTATCGGCACGGATTTTTTTAACTGCGGAGTCAATAACGGTAAGGGTCCTGAGGCCGAGGAAATCCATTTTAAGTAATCCCAGCTGCTCTATTCCTTTCATGGTAAACTGTGTTACAGGAACATTGTCGTTTACCGCAAGAGGAACATAAGTGTCAACAGGATTTGCGGTAATAACAACACCGGCAGCGTGAGTGGATGCGTGACGCGGCATGCCTTCAATCTTTTTTGATAAATCAATCAAACGGGTTACTTCGGGATCGGAGGCATAAACATTCTTCAATTCCTGACTTTCCTCAAGAGCTGATGAAATGGTTATATTAAGGTCATCGGGAATTAATTTGGCGATTGAATCGACTTTTCCGTAAGGAATTCCGAGAACTCTGCCAACATCTCTTACAGCGGCCTTCGCCTGCAATGTTCCGAATGTAATAATCTGGGAAACGTGATCGGCTCCGTATTTACGAATAACATAGTCAATTACTTCATTTCTTCTTTCATAACAGAAATCAATATCAAAATCAGGCATACTGATTCTGTCGGGATTGAGAAATCTCTCAAAAAGAAGATTATATTTCATCGGATCGATTCCCGTGATGCCGATGCAGTAAGCGCAAATACTTGCCGCGCCCGATCCCCTGCCCGGACCAACCGGAATTCCGTGTTTTTTTGCGAAATCAATAAAATCCTGAACAATGAGATAGTAATCGGTATATCCCATTGAATTGATTATATTGAGCTCATATTCCATTCTTTCGGAATATTCTTCGGGAGGATTATCGCCGTATCTTTCTTTGAGTCCCCTTCTGCACATATTATTGAACCATTCTACATGGCTGTAATTATCGGGGACATCAAAATGAGGCAATTTGATTTTTCCGAATTCAAATTCGAAATTACATTTTTCCGCAATTTCAGCGGTATTATATACAGCTTCGGGACACGAAGGAAAAAGCTTCAGCATTTCTTCTTCGCTTTTGAGATAGAACTCATCGGTGGCAAAATCTATACCCGTATTTTCCCCGAGAAGATGATTGGTCTGAATACAAAGAAGAACTTTCTGAACGATGCTGTCTTCTTTATCAATGTAATGAGCGTCGTTTGTAGCCGCGAGAGGAATTCCGGTTTCATTTGAAAGGCGGATTAAATACGGATTAATTCTCAGCTGTTCATCAAGATTATGATTCTGAATTTCAATATAATAGTTTCCTTCTCCGAATAATTCACAGTATCTTAATGCGGCAGACTTAGCGTTTTCATATTCATCTTTTAAAAGAAGTTTTGATATTTCTCCCGAAAGACATCCGGAAAGACAAATCAATCCGTCGTGATACTTTGTCAGCAGATTGAAATCTATTCTAGGTTTGGTATAAAAACCGTTTATCCAGCTTTCCGAGACAAGTTTAATGAGATTCTTATATCCGGTTTCATTT
>JAFWRV010000269.1 GCA_017519685.1 Clostridia bacterium | reverse complement strand
TTCTTGTTTTATCAAATTAAATATATGCGTAAGCAACTTGTTAAACAGGGAAATGGTAGTATTTTTACTAACTTGAAAACGGAAATTCTTAAAGAGTTTCCTATTTCAATTCCTGCAAAAGATGGAAGGCTAGATACAGAAACTCAAAACAGAATTGTTTTTCCGCTTATTTCTATTGAAGATAAAATTGAACTAAACAATTCGATCTGTGCCGAACTTGAAGCTATGGCAAAACAGCTTTATGACTATTGGTTTGTTCAGTTTGACTTCCCCGATGAAAACGGCAAGCCTTATAAGTCATCCGGCGGTAAAATGGTTTGGAATGAAGAATTAAAGAGAAAGATACCCGAGGGGTGGGAAATTATAACTTTAGGAGAGTTATTTGATAAAATAAATGATGGTTGTTCGGCGAGCGCTACTAATAACCTGCCCTACACTCCCGTTGACACGCTACCAACTAAAAAAATGTCTTTTTCTGAATTTAAGTCGGACGAGGAAGCTAATAGCAGTTTAATAAAATACTCTAAGTATGATATCCTGTTTGGAGCTATGAGAGCATATTTTCATAGAGTTTGTATTGCTCCTTTTAATGGTATTACCAGAACTACTACATTTGTTTTAAGACCAAAACGTAAAGAAGAACTGGGTTATGCTTTTGAAACCATTAACACCGACTTTGCAGTAGCTTATGCAGTTGCGAATTCTGTTGGAACACAACAACCATATGCGGAATGGGATAGCAATTTCGCAGATATGAAATTAGCTTGTCCGCCTCAAAAATTGAGAGTCAAGTATAGCAAAAAGATACACGGCATTATCGAAGCTGTTGTTGAATACAATTTACAAAACCAACAACTTACTTCTCTTCGGGACTTCTTGTTGCCGATGTTGATGAACGGTCAGGTAAAAGTTAAATAATAGCGAAACGCCCTCGGATGAATGTCCGAGGGCGCTTATCATTAAGATGTTCTTATCCGATACTTCCTGTGGATAAGTCAGACGGTGTCTTGTTTAAGGCTGATACGGGCAGGGCTCGCTTTCGTCAGAGCTTTCGACGGTTATGAAATTATTCCTTTTTGCGTAAGCCCATTTCATTCCGAATATCTTACAGGCGGAATCGACCGGGATATAAAGCTGATCGGCGTTTCCGCGGAAAACCTTTGCCTCAAGCTTAACCTCGCCGCTGTCGGTCACGGCTGTATCGCTGCCTTCGGTAAACACGGCTTTTCTGCCGTAAACCTCAAGCGTGATTTTTCCTTTTTCACGCAGGACATTGCCGCCGATAAATGAAACCAGAGTTCCGAACGCGGCAAACCATATCCCGTCAATACAGACGGGAAGCGACCTTGCGTTAGCGAGTCCCGGATCCATTCCCTTATAGAATATCCTCGTTCTGCCGGGACCGTAAACAGGAGCAAGGCGGTAGGGTCTTATCTCGTCTTTATCCTTATCTATAATACACTCGTCAAATATTCTGCCGTCATCGAGCTTTGAAACAAAGCTTGCCTTATTGCCGTCTATGCCGATTATCGCGTAGGCGCAGACCTGCTCCTCCTGAGGGAAATAAGAGCAGTGCCAGACCTTGTCGCAGGTCTTTGTTCCGGGAGGATTGCTGTGACCGTTTCCGAGCTCATAATGAATTGTTCCCTGTGACGGTCTGTCAAAGAGTTCCTCGTTCTTTATCGGATAAGTTCTTGAAAAATCATGCTCGTGACCGCTGAATATAACATCAAGCTTTTCAAACGACTCCCTGAGCATCGGATAGCCGTCGTCATTTGAAAGATTTGCCCCCGAGTAATAAATCGGGAAATGATAAGCTCCGAATTTCCAGGTCTTGTCACTCGCGTCAATATCTTTGTTTGCCCACTCGTTCACGAGCTCGGGCTCGTTTACGCCGAACACCATAAAATGCGCGTTGCCGTAATCAAACGAATAGTTCTCCGTCTGCCATCCCTCCGGTCCGTTCTTCGGGTAGGAGTATTCAAGCTGAGTGTTGAAGAACTCGGCGGGCTCCGCGTAGTAACGGTTTTGCTCGGTCGGAAAATAGATTTCAAATCCCCTGTTGTCGTGGTTGCCGCAGGTCATCATATAGGGAATGTGCTCAATAATGCCCTTCATTCCCTCAAACATCGCGTTCCACTGTATTTCGTGCTGGCCGTTGTTTGTGTTATCGCCGGCGGTATAAATAAATCTTATATCCGGATTTTCTTCAAGTACCTTTTTGAGAAAGGCGTTCAGCTGAGAATAATCCGGGTTATAGTGGTCATTGTCTTTCTGATGGTCCGAGATAGCGAGAAAGCGGAAATTTGTAAGATTATCCTCCTGGGTATCAAACCAGTATTCCTCGCTGCGTATCTCACTGTTTCCGCAGGTATAGTAATACCTTGTGCCGCTTTTTAATCCCTCGGGTTTTGCCCAGTGGATATTTGACGTGCTGACATCGCTTCTGAACGGCTTTGTGATTGCCGCGGCGATTTTCTTTTCACCGCCTTTTTCATAATACTCTACATAGCCGTCTTCAATTTCGGTGCTTGTGCGCCAGGTGACGGTCATTGTGTGTCTTGCGTCACCGTTGATGCTGACCATTATGTGGTCGGGATTTTTTGTCGCAAATCTGTAATTCGGCTGCCTCTCCATTTTCATTTCTCCGTTTTGAATAATTTAGCGCCGTGGGCGGGAATCTCTGCTTCTCCGTTATATATTACATATTTATGAGTCCACATATCATAGACTTTTTCGCTGCCGATATCGTAACCGACGGTTCTTGCTTTGTCGTCCGTATTGAAAAGAGCGAAATATCTGCAGTTCGCGCCTTCGGATTCCCAGACTATCGTCCCTTTTCCGTCGGTTTCGTCCCTGTATGCCTGACGCGCGCCCGATGAATTCTTAAGCATATCTATCAGATCGGAATTAGTCAGAAGCGAAAGGGTGAATTCGTCATTCTCCCTCATTTCTCCGCCCATCATCAGCGGTGAACGGAAAATGCACCAGAGCGTCATAAGGGTTATCTGCTCATCGTGAGTGAAGCGGGTCGGCCTTCCCTCGGGATCGCCGTCACATTTGTTGAGAATTCCCAGCGGCAGCATATCGCAGTCCGGCCAGGTGCCGGGAGCGACATATTTCTCCCATGCGTGGCACAAATCAAACATTTCGTGCAGTTTATCCCAAACATCCCAGAAATCGCCGCTCATACGCCACATATTCGCGTTGGCGGCAAGATGGGCGGCCTCTTTGACCGGTGACGGACCGGGTGACAGCGAGAGAACGATATCTCTGCCGCAGGCATCGATTGCGTGCCTTATCATCTCTATTTCCTCTCTGCCGGAATAGAGATTGTCGGGTCTTCCCTCGGTAACGGCAATATCGTCGCATTTTACATAATCCACGCCCCAGGACGCGTAAAGCTCAAACAGGGAATTATAGTACTCCTGCGCTCCCTTTTTTGTGTAATCCACTCCGTACATATCGGTATTCCACGAGCATACGGAATAAGGATGCGCGATATCCCTTGCGGTTACACCTTCGCATTTTATCGCGGTTCCCGAATGGACCGCCTGTCTGGGTACGCCGCGCATAATATGAATTCCGAACTTCAGACCGAGCGAATGAACATAATCCGCAATCGGTCCGAATCCTTTTCCTCCGGCTGACGACGGAAAACGTTCCGGCGCGGGAATAAGGCGCGAATACTCATCCATATAAAGCGGCGCGAACTTGTGATAATTATGGCCGTCGGCATTCGGCTCGGACCACTGTATATCACAGACTATATATTCCCAGCCGTATTTTTTAAGCTTTTCAGCCATATAATCGGCATTGCCTTTTAACTGTTCCTCATTGACGCTGTCACCGTAGCAGTCCCAGCTGTTCCACCCCATAGGAGGTACGGGTGCGAATTTTTCGTGCATAAATCCTCCTTAAAAACAAGCAGGCCGTCCCTGTCCTTTGGGGGCAGCCTGCCGTATTCATATATTTAGGATATTTCGTTTTGCGTTATAAATCCTCCGCCGTCTTTCACCGCGCCGGCGAAATTACGGACGGGGTTTATGTTTTATTCCGCGCTGCCGTCATTGCCGGCTTCTTCAGCCGCGGCGTTGACGGAGTGTCTTCTCTCTATAAGGGTAGCGAGAATCTTCTTATGCTCCGAATTGGGAAGAGCATACTTCCAGGTCGGAATTGCCGAAAGAACCATACCGATGGCGGGAGGAACTGAAACGAGGAAGAACATTGCCGCGGCATAGTGTGTGAAATCGTGTGAGAAGCTCGCGGCTCCGGTCGCAAGAGCGTCATTGACCATCTTGACGTTATCGGCGCTGAAATGAACAATGCTGAAAGCTACGCCCTGAATAATCGTGGCGATACCCGCTGAAAGCTTGGTGATAAAGCTCTGTCCCGAGAAGAAAACACCGTCGGGACGGATTCCGTTGTGATATTCTTCATAGTCAACACAGTCGGCAATCATAATGGACTGGAGAACATTAAGTCCGCCCTGCGCCCAGGATGCCGCGAAGAATACAAGACCTATCAGAACAGAAACCGCAAAGTTGGTTTTGATTGCCTCGCCGAAAATCTTGAAAAAAACAAATACAAGAACAAACGGAACAGCGCCTGCCACCGAATAGAAATTGTAAAGCTTTTTCTTCTCGAATTTCGCGGTGAGACCCGGTGTTACCGCGGAGGCAACAAGCATACCGCCGAAGATACCTACCGCTATAATGAGAACCTGAATAACGAGTGTGATATTCAGTCCGCCTTCACCGGCAAGCGCTCTGCCGGGATCGTTATCAAAGAAGAAATAGATAACGAGTGAAAGGGCAACTGTTGAAAGAAGCTGAATCGGGCTTCTGAGAACGCCGGATATAAGGAGCTGACGGAAGGGAAGACATCTCCACATTGTCTGGAAGTTTTCCTTGATTGTGTGATGCTCGTCGGTCTGCTGCTTAACCTTTTCCTTGACGGAAAGACCGGCAAACTGGAAGAGTATCGATGAGAAAATCGTGACGATAATCGCCAGCATAATAAACGAATACTGAAGCTGTGTCGCGTCGTCGCTGACTCCTCTTGCGGCAAAGAAACCCTTGAGAGAGGGAGCGAGGAACTGAACCGCCATACCGAGCACGCCTGCGGTGGCGACTATTCTCGCGAGAGCAAGAACCTTACCGCGGTCCTTCTGGTCTTCTGTCATAAGAGAGGTGACGCCCCAGAGAGGAATATCACCCGCGGTATAACTCATACCCCAGAGGATATATGAAACTGCCGCCCAGCCGACAATAAGAACCCTGCCGCCTGTTGTCTGCGCTTCGGGATACTGTCCGTTAAGGAAGCAGAGACAGGTGACAACACATACTATCGCGGGAACGAAAAGAAGATAAGGCTTGCACTTGCCCCAACGGGTATTTGTCTTATCAACGATTGAACCCATCATCGGGTCGTTGATTGCATCCCATACACGGGCAATGGCGACTATTGTGCTGTAAGCCATTGCGGGAAGGAATATTACGCTCTGAAAATAAAACATCAGGCCGCTGCTTATGACATTGTATATCATATTCTGACCTGCAAGACCCACGAGGTAACCGGCAAGTTCTTTGCCGCTGTAAGTCTTTACGTTGGGATCAAGATTTTTTCTGCCCATTTGACCACTCCTAATTGTTGATTTGTAATTATTGTAACACAAGTAATCGCTTTTGTCCACGACTATTTATGTTGAAACCGATTTATAAAATTCAAGCGCCTTGAAAGTCTTTCCGGTGCGGAAAAGCAGAAAGTCCTCCGCCGCCCTGCCGAAAAGCTTCTCGTTTGCCGCGGGAAGCGAGAATGAATATATTCTGTCTATGCCGTTAAATATTACATATTGCATCGCGGTGATAACGCCGGGGGAAATACGCATTCCGTTTTCAGAACATTCGGGGCAGTAGCATTTGCCTGTTCTGACATTGAAAACCGCTTCGCCCGAAAAACTTTTTCCGCAGGCGCCGCAAGCGGAAACATCGGGAGCGTAACCGGCGAGGGATATCAGTTTCAGCTCCGTGACCGCCTTTATGAATTCAGGCGAACGTCTGCCGTTCTGAAGATATGAAAGCGAGTTCAGAATCAGCCGCAGGGTGTCCGGCGCGGGCTCTCCCTCGGGAACAAACTCAAGAGCCAGCGAGCAGAAATACTGCGCGAGCGCAAGCTTCTTTATATCCGAACGCAGGCCGAAAAACACTTCCTTTGCGACGGCGTTTTCGATAATGTAACTGTCTCTGCCGTGATAAAGGGTGAATTCTCCGTAACACAGAAGCTGTGACGCCGCCCTGATATTGCTGTTCATTTTCTTTGCCCTGTTTGCGAACGCCCTGATTACTCCCATTTCCGCGGTCAGCAGAGTGATAACCTTATCGCTTTCGCCGATGTCGCTGACTTTAAGCACTAAACCGTTGGTTACAGAAGACATAGTTCACCTCAATCAAGCCCGAAATTGCGGATAAGTCCCTCTCTGTTGCGCCAGTCCTCTTTGACTTTAACCCAGCACTGAAGATTTATCCTGCAGGAAAAGAAGTTTTCCATATCGATTCTCGCCCTTGATGAAATACGCTTGAGAGTTTCACCCTTATGGCCGATAATGATTCCTTTGTGGCTTTCTTTTTCGCAGTAGATGACCGCCTCAACATCCATGATATCGCTCTGCGGTCTTTCACGCATTTTCTCAATGCTTACCGCTGTTCCGTGAGGCACTTCCTTATCAAGCAGCAAAAGCATTTTTTCTCTTATCATCTCCGCCGCAATCACTCTTTCGGGCTGGTCGGTAAGAGTATCGTCGGGGAAAAAATGCGGTGACTCATACGCTAGTTTTCCGAGTTCTTCGATAATCGCGTCAACATTGTCGCCTGTGACAGCGCTGACGGGAACAACCGCTTCAAATTCATACTCCGAAGTGAAGCGGATTATCTTTTTCATTATGGCTTCCCTGTCTTTTACTGTATCCGTCTTGTTTATCGCAAGCACGACAGGGGCGTTTTCTCTTTTAAGCTTTGCGAGGAGTCCTTTTTCGGCATCCCTGATTTCGCCGTCGGGCTCCGTCACGAAAAGGCAGGCATCCATTCCGCTGATGCCTTCGCCGACCGCTTTCATCATTTTTTCGCCGAGTTTGTTTTTAGGTCTGTGATAGCCGGGCGTGTCGGTGAAAACAAACTGTGTTTCACCCTGGGTCAGCACTCCGATTATCTTCGTTCTCGTGGTCTGCGGCTTCTGCGTGACAATGGCGACTTTTCTGCCGAGCATTTTATTGAGTAATGAGGATTTCCCGACATTGGGGCAGCCGACTATCGCAACAAACGCGGTCTTTGTCATTTCTTTTTCTCCTTTTTACTCTTTATATATGACGGCAGGAAAACGAAAACAAGACTTGCGATAACGCTGACAACAAGCACCGCCAGCGTCACCGGATGCTCAGGATAATACTCCGCCATTTTACGGAACGCCTCCGGCTGATACATAATAACTATTCCTGCGATAATACTGAACACCGCCGAAATCAGCACCGCTCCTGCGGCGGCATCCTTCGCGATTTTCGCCACGGGAGTTATCTCCGTTGTGGTCAGGTCAACCGCTCTCTCAATCGCGGTATTGACAGCTTCAAGACTTAATACCAGCGCGCACAGAGCGAGCAGAACTCCGAACTCCGCCCTGCTGATTTCAAAGAAATCATAAAGTTTCAGAAACCCGAACATATACAGGGTGAAGCACAGATGCACTCTCATATTGCGCTCATTCGCGAAGCAGTAAAAAACTCCTCTGCCCGCATATCCGAAGCCCTTGATAAATTCCTTCATCACTCTTGCTCCATATAATAACTGTCGTTTCGTTTGAGACCGAGTTCGGTCAAAACCGTTTCTTCCTTTTCTCTCATCCTTACTTCCTCAAGGCCGCCGTTGACATGGTCGTATCCGAGAAGATGAAGCATTGAATGAACGGTCAGAAAACCGATTTCGCGGCTGAGCGAGTGACCGTATTCCTCCGCCTGTATTTCGGCGTGGGGAACCGAAATCACGATATCTCCCAGCTGCTTCGCGCCGGTATCGAGATTCACGTCATACTGTCCGCCTTCGCCGAGAGGGAACGAGAGAACATCAGTGGACGCGTCAATATGTCTGTACTGTCTGTTGAGTTCTCTTATTCTTTCATCGTCCGTAAAGGTCACGCTGACCTCCGCGGAGCCTTCAAAGTTTTCAAGCTGAAGCACCGCGGTACAGCACCTGCGCACAAGCATACGGATTCCCGTCGGCAGTTTGACCGTTTTGTCTTTTGAAATTACAACCGTGACTTTTTCAGTCATTTTCTGTTACGCTCCTCATTGCTTTTTTCGTATGCCCTGATAATATCCTGAACAAGTCTGTGACGGACAACGTCCTTCTCATTCAGCCTGGAAATGCCGATTCCGTCAACATTTTTGAGAATTCTTACCGCCTCTTTGAGCCCCGAACGTTTGCCGTCGGGAAGGTCAATCTGGGTCACGTCTCCGGTGACGACCATTTTGGAATTGAAGCCGAGACGGGTAAGGAACATTTTCATCTGCTCGGTAGTCGTATTCTGCGCCTCGTCAAGAATAATGAAGCTGTCATCGAGAGTACGCCCTCTCATATAGGCGAGCGGCGCGACTTCAATATCGCCCCTCTCCTGGTGCTTCTGAAAATTCTCCGCTCCGAGCATATCAAACAGCGCGTCGTAAAGCGGTCTCAGATACGGGTCAACCTTCTGCTGAAGGTCACCCGGCAGAAAGCCGAGTTTTTCACCCGCCTCAACTGCGGGTCTTGTCAGGATTATCCTGTTGATTTCTTTTGCCCTGAATGCCGTGACGGCAAGCGCGACGGCAAGATAGGTCTTGCCTGTTCCGGCAGGTCCGACACCTAAAGTTATCGTATTTTTTCTTATGCTTTCAACATATTTTTTCTGGCCGAGTGTCTTGGGCTTTATCGGTTTTCCCTTGGATGAAACGCAGATGCAGTCACCGGTCATCTGCTCGAGTTTATCTTCATTGCCCTCATTCACGAGAGTAATCACATAGTGAACATTCTGCCCGCTGAGCGATTCTCCTCTGTTGATAAGAGTAAGAAGCCCGTTGACAGCGCGGGTCCCCTTCTGCACATTCTCCGCCTCTCCGGTAATCTTGAGTTCAGAGCCGCGGCTGACAATGGTGACACCGAATTCCTTTTCGATCAGTCTGACATTTTCGTCAAACGAGCCGAAAAGACTTACCGCCTGTTCCATTCTGTCAACATTTATCACCTGTTCAAACATAATCAAGCCCCTAATTTAAATATATTTTATTATATCACATAAAAAATCAATTGTCATCCTAAAACAGTTATTAAAATTTATTTTATTTTTTTGTATTGACTTTTTT
>JAFWRV010000268.1 GCA_017519685.1 Clostridia bacterium | reverse complement strand
CATACTGAACATTTTATGATATATTGTAATCAGATACTAAGCATATATGATTAGTATTAATCTATCACGAAGGGAGTGATTAAAATGTTCAGTGCCGCCGGCAGGCCTCAATCCGGTTATGATGGCACGTCATAACCGGTATTGAGTTACTGCTTTTGACACAGTCATAAGTCAGTAACGAAACACGTGCACAAAATATGTTCATTATGAAACAAATCTGAAACAAGAAGGAAGGTAGATAACAACGAGTATTAAACTCAGCATTGAAGTTGAAAACGGCGATGAAACAGAGAAGGATGAATTCTTAAATACAATATCACATCTGTATCATTATGAATTTGTGAAGGAGAATTCGGGTTACGGCAACAAACGGTATCTGCAGTATCTGCTCACGCCCGCTGTTCATCACAGCTGCGGGCGAAAAAGAAAACTCTCCCCCGAAGAAGAGGAAGAGTTAAGAAAAGATCATTTTGATTTGGGCCTGACAATTGCCGAGCTTGTCTCATTTTACGGCGTGAGCAAAGCGACGGTTTGCAGGATACTGAAGAGGTAATATGCCCTATACAATCGCAACCCATGTCGGAACAAAAATCGCAAGGCAGCATAATATCCGTGACAAGCGTATTACCGACAAAGAAGCGCATATTGATCCGAACGGCAAACACGAAGTATGGTTTAACTGCAATCTGACGGAAAAAGAAGCATATCACAAATTGTTTGATTCCGCTGTGGCCGAATACAATTCGAGACAAAAACGAAACGACCGCAAGATATCCGATTACTATGAAAAAATCAAAAGTGATAAGCAGAAGCATACCGCTTATGAAATGATTGTATCGGTAGGTAATATGGAAGAGAGAATACCCGAGGAACTGAGTTATGAGATTCTGACCGAGTTTGTTGAAGGGTGGAAAGAAAAGAATCCGAATATGTATATGTTCGGCTGTTACTACCACGCCGACGAACAGGGAGTTCCTCATGTTCATATTGACTACATACCCGTAGGAACAAATTATACGAGAGGTATGAAAAAGCAAGTCAGTTCATCCAAGGCGCTTGAGGAAATGGGTTTTGTTACAGACACATTCAAAGGAACCGCTCAGGTAAAATGGATACATTCCGAAAACGAGAGATTGGAGACAATATGCAACAATCACGGAGTGGAAGTATATCATCCGCAGACGGGAAAAGAACATCTTGAAAAAGATTTATACATTCTCGAAAAACAGGCGGAGAATCTGAAAACCGAAATCTCGGATATCGAGGAAGAAAAACAAAACATAATCAGAAAAAGCGTCATGGCGGTTGACAAACTCGAATCCGAAAAATCGGCGCTTGAAGATGAGATTACCGAGCTTGTTCACGATAAAACCATTGCACAGGCCGAGCTTGATGAAACGGCAGCTCTTGTCAAAACAATCCGCGGCGATTTCGAAAAAGAGATTCCGAAAGTATCAAGTATACTGCCTCAGCCGGAGAAAAAGGAAACGGCTGCCGATTACAGAAAGAGAATAATACCGATAATCAGCAACGCGATAAAATCCATTGTTGACAAAGCCAGGTCATGGCACAGGACGATAATTGCTCTTACCAAAGAAAACACGCGCCTTGCCGAAGAAAACAAAACCGTTGCCGAAAAGGATGAGAAAATCAAAACGCTTGAAAAAGAGAACAGTTCCATGCGAACCAGCCTTACCGACATAATTGAAATGCGAGGCGGAAAGGATAAACTTGCCGACGAGCTGTATGAATACCGTGAACGCCGCAGACTTGAATCCTTACAGAGACACAAACCCAAATCCCGTTATTCACCCGAAAGGTGACAACTTCAGAAAACAAAAATTTAAAGAAAAGAGAATGCCTATGACCAAAACCAAAAATTTAAGAAGAAGGAGAAAACTGCCTATGAAGGTCTGAAATTAACCATACGCAGCTAATAATACTTAATGGAGGAATTCTATGAGAATACTCAAACCGAAACCATAAACGGATTTGAAATTCCCGATTGTGTAATCCACTCTTTAGCGGAGTGCTTTTATTCGCTGATGAAAGAAGAATTTACAGCAAGTATCGGAGACGAGAACAATGATGTTTATGCAACAACAAAATCAGCGACAGAGCGTTGAAAACTCTGCCGCCGGAAAGACTTTAAACAATTGTGTTAATAAACGCCAGAAATCCGAATCCATCGCCAATCGGCATGAGGTTCGGATTTCTGAACTGTGTGTTTGGGTAGTTATAATGATACAGACGCAAGTGGACGCAAAGTTATTTTAAGAATCATAACTCAGGCTTTGTTGAAGTAAAGAGGTTCTCTTCGATTGCCGTTTCCGATTCATCCGGTAGATCTGTCGACGGGACTCTGTTATCTTCAATTTTTAAAGAAAT
>JAFWRV010000267.1 GCA_017519685.1 Clostridia bacterium | reverse complement strand
GGTCTCGCGGTAAAGAATTCAAGCGGCGTTCCGGTTTACGCGACCGGAAATCTCGAGGCAAAGCACGAGGATGAAATCGAAGAAATCAAGGCGCTCGAGCAGCAGGGAGTTTCGGGACTCGTTTTTGTTTCAAAGGGAATGTGCGACAGACCCGACGAGCAGTTTGAATATCTTTCCGAGCTTGCCACGCACACCGAGCTTCCGATTATTCTTTATGAGTTTCCCGGAATGCGTCCCCATCTCATGCAGGCGTCTGTTTACGGAAAGCTTGCAGCGACCGGAAGATTCAAGGGAATAAAAGACACTACCTGCAGTCTTGAAATGATCAAAGAAAAGATTGCCGTTCAGGGAGATTCCAATGTTCTCCAGGCAAACATTCCTTACCTTTATGACGCGTATGAAGCAGGCGCGAGAGGTGTTGTCGCGACGCCGACCACCTGCGGAGCGGACCTGTTTGTCAAAATGTGGGATGAATGGGTTAAAGGTGATAAGGAATCGGCAAAGAACACCTATTATCAGATTATCAATCTCGACAACGCCATTGACAGCGGATTCAACGCAAGCGCAAAATACATCTGCCATCTCAGAGGCGTTAATATGAACTGGATAAACAGAGGAGACACTCAGCTCAGCCCCGCGAGAATGAGATCGCTCAAGGCATACTGTGACTGGGCAGCCTCTGAAGGAATATTTTAATAAAACGTCTCCAAAAGGAGTATAGATTATGAAAAAATTAAGCGCAAATGTATGTGCCGTTACGCACTCTGGCAGAGTGCGTAAGGAAAATGAGGACAATTACAGCCTTAACGGCCGTCTCACGTCCGACGGAACCCTCAAAAAAGGAAGCGCCTATGTTCAGAAAATGACAGAGCCCTTCCACCTTGCCGTCTGCGACGGTATGGGAGGAGAAAGTTACGGCGAAGTGGCTTCCGGTATCGCTGTTGAGGCAGTCGCTTCGGGAGCGAAAAGCATTTATTCAAGCGGTGAAAATTTCAGCTCCGCGATTTCCGGTTGCCTTGAAAAAGCCAACTCAAAAATCTGTGAGGAAATCAATAACCGCGGCAAACGTATGGGCACGACTCTCGCCGCTGTTTACGCTGTCAAGGGCAAGGCAATCTGCGTCAGTCTCGGAGACACAAGAATTTATCACTTCTCAAAGGGTATTCTTGAGCAGCTCAGTTTTGACCACACACACGCTCAGCAGATTGTTGACGCGGGTCAGGTAACTCAGCAGAATATCGGCACGATTCCCGACGCGAAGCGTCTTACCAAGCATCTCGGCGTTATGCCCGAGGAAGGTCCTCTTTCACCGAATATCAGCGTTATAGACGATGTAGAAAATAACGATATTATTCTTCTGTGCAGCGACGGTCTTACCGATATGCTCAGCGACGCCGAAATTTCAGCCGTTCTTTCCGGCGGGGAGAGCGCGCAGGATGTTACCGGAAAACTTATCCGCAAGGCGCTTGAAAAGGGCGGCAAGGATAATATTACCGTTATCACCGCTTTCATCGAGGCGGAGGATTCGGCTATTTTCGTTCCGATAGCGGAAGCTATGGTCGGCGACAAAGACCCGAGTTACGAGGAAGAATACCGCAACTCATTCGGCCCCAACATTTCAGAGGATGACGAATCCGATGAATCACCCTACGCAAACGCCGACGCGAGAGCATCCGAAAAATCTCTTGACAAAATGAAGATACTCAAGATTGCCGGCATCGCTCTTGTCGCGATCGCGGTAATCGTGGCAGCCGTATTCATCATCAAGGCGGCTCTTGGCGGAAAAGAGGAAGAAACAACGACCACATCGCTTGATGATTATTACAGCAGTTATACTCAGACGACCGTTCTGACAACCTGGTTCACTACTACCGAACCCACAACTGAAAGTACAACCGAGAGCACTACGGAAGAAAGCACTACGGAGAGCACAACAACCACAACCACAAGAAGACAGACTACAAGACGTTATAATACAACAACGAGAAGAAGAACAACCACAACAGCAAGGCCGACAACAAGAACAACGGCAAGGACTACAACCACAACCAGGCCCTCAACAATAGCGTCAACCACGGTCAATCCTTCAACAACAAAACAGGGCGATTCCACAGGAACAACCAAGCAGGGCGATTCCACGGGAACCACAAAGCAAGGAGATTCCACAGGAACCACAAAGCAAGGTGATACCACAGGAACCACAAAGCAGGGTGACACCACAGCGACTCAGGCTCCGTCCTCAACAACAACGGTTGAAGTAACTCCTCCCCCGCTCGGAACAACAGCCGCCAACTGATAGGCCGATTGTACATACTGTTTTAAAAAAAATTAGATAAATTTAAAAATTCCCCGATAATCTGATTGATTATTATAGTCCTTTGGAGTATAATACAATAGTTAAGAATATATCGGGGATATTTTTATGCCCGGAATACGGAGGAAAGTATTATGTCCGATTGCGCAATAGTAGGTATTAACTGGGGCGATGAGGGTAAAGGCAGAATGGTTGACCTTCTGACCGAAAACTATGACATCGTTATCAGATATCAGGGAGGCGGCAACGCAGGTCATACCGTTATCAACGAATTCGGTAAATTCGCTCTGCACCTTCTTCCTTCCGGTATTTTCAGAAAAGGTGTTGTCAATGTGCTCGGAAACGGTGTTGCCGTTGACCCCGAAAATCTCTGGAATGAAATCGAATATGTCCGTGAGAAGGGCGTTCCCCTCTCACCGGAAAATCTCAAAATCAGCGAACGCGCCTCACTGCTTATGCCGTGGCACCGTGAACTTGACGGTCTTGAGGAAGCGAGACTCGCCGATAAGCAGTACGGCTCCACAAAGCAGGGCATCGCGCCGTTTTATTCGGATAAATATCAGAAAAAGACCGTTCTTGCCGGCGAGCTCTTTTATCCCGAAAAGCTCCGCGCCCATCTCGCGGACCTGCTTGAATGGAAAAATCTGACTCTTACACGCGTTTACGGCGCAGAGCCGTGGACAATGGAAAAACTTGAAGCGTGGCTCAGCGGATACTGCGAAAAGATCAAGCCGTTTATCTGCAACACGGTTTCATATCTGCGCGACGCAAAGGCGGCGGGAAAGAATATTCTTTTTGAAGCCCAGCTCGGCTCGCTGCGCGACCTTGATTACGGTATCTGCCCCTACACCACTTCCTCAAATCCGATTGCCGCTTACGCGCCAGTAGGCGCCGGAATTCCCTCGGCAAGACCGACCGACATAATCGGTGTCGTAAAAGCGTACTCTACCTGCGTCGGCGAAGGTCCTTTCACCTGCGAAATGTT
>JAFWRV010000266.1 GCA_017519685.1 Clostridia bacterium | reverse complement strand
GTATAATCAGAGATCGCTTACAAGCGTTGTAATACCGAGCAATGTGGAGCTGATTAAAGAAGCGGCCTTTATGAGCTGTACATCATTGACAACGGTTATGTGGAACGCGAGAGAAAAGACAGTAAAGGCCGGAGCTTTCTGGAACTGCCCGGCACTTGTGAATTTCAACTTCAAAAATCTTATTGAAACCGATTGCAAAGCGTTCTCGGCGACCGGTATAACGAATTCATATATCGGCGAGAATGATGAAAGTATAACCGAGGGAATAAAGACTGTTTCGGATGAATGCTTCTCAAACAGCGCCGATCTTGAAACGGTCGGCATAAGCGGAACTGTTGAAACGATTGAGACAAAAGCTTTTGCGAATTGTGAAAATCTTGAAAAGGCGGTCATTTCCGACAGCGTAACGGAAATCGCAGATGATGCGTTTATAAACTGCCCGAAACTTACAATTTACTGCAGGGAAAACTCTCCCGCTCATCTTTACGCTAAGGCCAACGGTATTTCAGTCAGTACGCTTGTAATTGACCCGATACCTAATTATGTTTACACCGGCGGAGCAATCAAGCCCGAAATCAGCGTTTCCTGTTCAGGTGAAAGGCTTGAAAAAAGCGTTGATTACAGTGTGTCATATTCAAACAATGTCAATGCCGGTACAGCGAATGTCTGTGTAAACGGCAAGGGCGATTTCGATATGCTTTCCTCAACCGCTCACTTTGTTATCTGCGCCAAAAATATTTCCGACGGAACTGTTTCTTCAATTCCGACCCAGAACTATACCGGAAAGGAAATTACACCCGCGGTTACGGTTAGGGTTAACGGCCGGAAACTTGTTAAGGGTACAGATTATGATGTCACTTACTATGACAATATAAATGAGGGAACCGCTACTGCCAGGATACGCGGAAAAGGTAATTATTCCGGCACTTTATATGAACAGTTTGAAATTATGACCATTTCATCAAAAGATATGATACGAATTAAGATTATTGATTTTATACGGAGTATCTTTGATACCCTCCTCGGTTTGTTCAGAAGAGCAGGATAAACTCCGGAAAACAAACAGCATGCCAAGCGGGGATTTCCCGCTTGGCACAGTTCGTTTTATGCGCAAGCAACTATATTGTATTGGAAGTTTACTTTTCATTAATATGCAATTCATTTTCAGCAATTATATTATAGTTTGGAGGTGATTCAGATGAACAATATTGAAAGCAATCGTTTCAAGTCAGAAGACAAAAAAATAATTGCTGTATGGATTGTCTTAGGTGTTGTTTTTCTTGCAATTCTGTTGTATTATGCTCACGCTTTTTTGGGTAATCCCATTTCAAAGTTTCTTGCTGTTAAAAACGCTGAAAAACTCCTTGAAAGCGGAAAATACGGCGAAGGCTATGAAGTCAGCGAAGCAGGATATTGGTTTAAAGACGGCTATTATCATATAAAGGCAGAGAAGCCTGAAAGTCCCGATTCGGCATTTACTATGTATTTTGATATGCGTGGCAACTGTTATTCGGATGATTTTGAAGGCTGCGTTATCCAAAAAGGCAATATTTGTAATCGCCTTTTATATGAATACCGTCATCTGATTGAGTCAGTATCAACAGCTAAAGAGAAACTTGATACCGATATATTATACGGATATATTGCATTTGATGATGATGTCGAATTCTTTGAACTTTCATCTGAAGGTAAAGTTCAGCCGGTCAAAAAATCAAATCTGAATGCAAATCAGGTTTTCGATTTGGAGCGTATCGGCTCTGAAGCAGGTGTTATTCACGTAAGTATTTATTCCTCTGACTTTTCCCCCCGAACAT
>JAFWRV010000265.1 GCA_017519685.1 Clostridia bacterium | reverse complement strand
TTACAGAAAAATCTGGCATTCCGATGAAAGCGACATTGAACTTGCCGGGCGGTATTTTTCCAGGTATTATAACCTGCTGACCGACACAAACAAAGAGAAAACGGCGCAGGATGATATCGGAATCCCCCCGTTTTCAAAAAAGGAAACCGCCGGGCATCCCCTGCTGAGCGTTTTGGTTAAAAAGCCCACGGATGACTTCACCGCTTCTCTTTTTAATCAGAATATGGTGATGTTTGAACTTATTACTCCGAATCCCGGAAAAACAGACTTTCCGAATGTCAAAAGCGGAGCGCCCGCAGGAAGATATAAGGTTTCTTTCAGCGGCAGGAAGCCTCTTGACCCGAGAGTGCTCAGGGTGATGGTTTTACTGCGGAAAAAAGCGGCTCTGCCGATGTTCATAATAAAGCACGCAACATTTTTATTATTAAAAATCAAGGATTTGATTAACAGATGAAAACTTTGATTTACAAGCTGTTTGCCCTGATGTTCAACATCAGCCGTATTCTTCCCTTAAAAAAGAACAGAATAGCGTTGCTGGCTCCGCATCCGGTAAGCAGTCACGATTCGCTTGACGAGCTCGGAAGGTTTCTTGAGAAAAAGGGCGGATATGAAATCATACCGGTAAACGTGCCGAGAAGCGGTGCCGCGGCTTTTCTTGATTTTTTCATTAACAAATCAAGAATACTCGCCACCTCCGGATTTGTTTTTCTCAATGATAATTTTATGCCTATGGCGGACCTGCGTTTTTCACCCGATGCCGTAATCACCCAGCTCTGGCACGGCGAAGGCGCGTTCAAGAAATTCGGCCTGCAGACCGCTCTCAATGAAAAAATCCGTAAAAGAGAAATCAAAGGCGCTTCAAAATTAACCTATATCGTCTGCACCTCATCTTCGGTGGCGGACATCTACGCGGAAGCTTTCGGAGCGGATAAAAGCAAGGTTCTGCCTCTCGGTTCTCCGCGTATTGACTGTCTTCTGTCCAACCATGGCACTGCTGAAATCAGACGGAGTTTTGATGAAAAATTCCCGCAGTGCAAAGGCCGTAAACTTGTGCTTTACGCCCCGACTTTCAGGGATAACCCCGAAAGGGACAGGGCGCTTACAGAAAGCGTCAATACCGCTTTGTTCAAGGAAAAACTCGGAGATGAATATTCTCTGCTTGTTAAACTACATCCCCGTATTCATTCATCCGAGGTGCCGACGGGAGCCGTTGACGTTACCGGCTGCGACATTTCGGATCTGACCCTTATCTGCGACATTCTCATCACGGATTACTCGTCGGTTTGCATGGATTTCGCGCTGCTTGAAAAGCCATGCATATTCTACGCCTTTGACCTTGACGAATATGAAAATGAGAGAGATTTCTGCTTCGGTTACAGGGATTATGTTCCCGGTCCCGTGACGGAAAGTTTCGGTGAAACCGTTGAAGAAATAAAAAATCTCCGGAGCACCGGCAAAGCCGCGCGCTTCAGAGAATTGAATTTTGATTATATTGACAATAAAAACTGTGAGAGAATATACGAGAAGATTATCAAAGCCAACTCCGTATAAGCTCCGCGATGCGCTCTGTCGAATGCCCGTCACAGGCGCTTAGCTGTCCGTTTCTGAATTTTTCCATTTTTGAAACGGGCGGTTTTTCTTTTGCCTTTTTTATCATGCCGAGCAGCTCACCGGGATTTTCACAGACGTCGCCCGGCAAATCGTCGGGAAACCGGATGTAAAATCCTCTGTTGTATTTTTCAAGATCCGGGCAGTAGAAAACGGTCGGCACTCCGAGCAGGGTTGCTTCATACACGGTTGACGAATAATCGGTAATATGCACCGAAGCTACTGACAGAAGCTCGGTTGTCGGAACAGAAGTCATATCCTTAATATTCGGATAGTTCTTTTCCGTGAAAGCGGCAGGTTCGAGTGGATGGCGGCTGATAATGAATACCTCATTTTCTCCGAGCTCCTCCGAAAGCTTATCCCAGTCAATACCGGGGTTAAAATGCTCGGTTACTCCGCCTGTTTCCCTGAAAGTCGGGCAGTAAACAAACAAAGTCTTTCCGCTCAGTTCCGGATATGAAGAATAAAATTTTTCCCGCAGCGTTTGCGGAGAGTTAATAAGGATATCGGTTTCCGGCATCCCGAGAGGCAGAACAACGGACCTGTCAATCCCGAAGGCGCCAGCATAGGGCTCAATACATTCGGGGCCTGTTACCGCGACTGCCGAATACTGGCTGTGAGCGCGCTTTTCTTCATCCGCCGAGAGATAATAATCCGCATCAAGCCCGAAGCGCTTGAACGCGCCGCACCCGTGCCATATCTGAATCAGACGCTGACCGTCTCTCAGCTTCAGCGCCCTCATATAACGGCAGTAATCATCCGTAACGATAACTTTGCTGGTCAGAATAAGACGGTACGCTTTAACCTTAAGAAGATTGGAATGCTCAAGTTTATGGGCGAAAATCAGCTTTTTGCAGTCGAGCGCGTCATACACCGCCGCCGCATTGCCGGCAAGACTGCCGTCTGCTCTGATTGTATAGAAAAGCACTCTGTCTTTTAACGGAAGCAGACCGCAGAGCCGCACCCAGAAATGATTCAGAAAAGTCAGTATCTTTCTGCGCGTTTTCACCGATATCAGCTTTTTGATTAATTCTTTCATAGTTTTCACCGCGGATATTATACATTTTTTTATATATTATTTCAATATATTAAACAAAAAATAACACTTGACCGTTGAAAAAAAGATTTCATTATGATAATATATTCTAAATTTACAAATCTCAGAAGGTATCCCAATGGAAAAGAAAAAAGTATTGCTTATAGTCAATCCCACAGCGGGAAAAAATAAAAGCCGCGCCGGCACATTTGATATCGTGAATAAGTTTTCGTCAGCCGATTATGATTTCACGATAAAGACCACCACGTGCCAGGGCGACGCGACCAACATAGTAAAAAACTATATTGAGGATAAGGATATGGTCGTCTGCTGCGGCGGCGACGGAACATTCAACGAAACCATAAACGGCGTTATGTCGCTTTCAAGGCGTGTCCCCATCGGCTATATCCCCGCCGGCTCCACAAATGACCTCGCAAACACCATCGGTCTTCCTCTTAACATCAGTGATTCAACCGACACAATAATCCGCGGCAACACCAACCAGTATGATATCGGTCTGTTCAACAACAGGTTTTTCTCATACATCGCGTCATTCGGTGTCGCTACCAACCTTTCATATGAAACACCGCAGAAGCTCAAAAACATATTCGGCCATAACGCCTATATGATAAACGGCTTCGTTCTCAGACTCATCCCCACTCTTAAGAGCATAAAACCGATGCACAT
>JAFWRV010000024.1 GCA_017519685.1 Clostridia bacterium | reverse complement strand
TTTAATACAGTCCAGGTCATATCCGGTGATAAAATTATCGTAATAGGTATTTAAAAGCTCATAAGCGTTTTCTCTGCCAAAACGTTCGGTCAGGGTTTCAATCACTTCATAATTATCGGAAACTTCCTCATAAGGACAAAGCCAGTCCTCAAACACAAGCCATCCGCCTAAATTCACGCCGCGAAGAGTGATTTTTTCACCTTTGGCGTTATAAATCGAATTACCCTTTGCAGAAAGAAAATCTTCCTCGGTAAAAGCGTCTGACGATACGGAGTCAACATCAGAACAGTATGAAACACAATGTGTCTGAAGCGCAAAGACAAAAGCCAGAATCAACGCGGTAACACGCTTTACCGATTTCATAAAACATACTCCCCTAATTTTAATGTCTATATATAATATCATTCTATTTATATTTTGTCAAATAATTATATATTGACTGAATGAATAGTTATATGATATTATTCATCAGAGGAGTGATGCTTCATGAACGGAACAATAAAAAAATCAATATGTTTAATTCTTTCGGCAATAACCGTATTTACCGCTTCCGTAATGTATATCGGCGCTGTAAAAACATCGGAATTGAATACGGGAGCCAGTATATTTTTCGGTACTTATCCGCAGTCCCGAGTTACCGATGAAACGACAATCGGTGAGCTCAATAATCTTATTGATGAAAGCGACTGGAAATCAATGGGATATTACAGCGGAAACGGAGTATTTAATATAAACGATATGCGTAACGGTGCCGGAAGCGAAGTACGCTCAAACTATACAATGTATCTTGATACCGATTTAGACGGTGTTAAATACAGAGCAATCAGATTCACGGAATACCGACCGACAAAAAGTTATTACGCAGCAGCAAAAAACCCTGTTCAAAACCAATATGGTTATTCTATAAATGAAACCCACTGGTTCAAGTTTGATCCGATAGAATGGATAATACTTGACCCGGATTCCGGACTTGCTGTCAGTAAAGATATATTAGACGCCCAGTGTTTTAACAATGAAACAACAGTATCAAATCCGACGGAATATTCCGGGAGCAGTCTGAAAGTATTTCTTGAAAACGACTTTTTCAATAACGCTTTTTCAGGTGAGGAAAAAGAGCAGATATCGGGAAATAAAGTTTTTCTTTTAAGCAAAGAAGATTTTCAAAACGATTCTTATGGTTTTAATAATGATGAATCATTAAGACAGGCTGTTATTACTCAATATGATATAGCCAACGGACTGACTCCTCTTAAAATTTCAGGTATTTTATATGCTGTATGGTGGCTGAATAACAGTCACGATGGAACAAATGTCAGTACTGTTTCTCGCGAAGGAAATCTTTCTTACGCTGATTCCGCGACAGTAGATGGTGTAAGGCCCGCAATAATTCTGAAAAATGAACAGGACAATCCCGATAATCCCGCAAGTCCGGCGACTCCGGATGAACCGGAAACACCTGTCACTCCGGTTACTCCTACCTCAACCGACACACCGGTTAATCCCGATACACCCATAACACCCGTCACGCCTACCGGAACCGATATTCCGATGGATCCCGG
>JAFWRV010000264.1 GCA_017519685.1 Clostridia bacterium | reverse complement strand
GTATCTCTTGAAATAGTGTGGTTTGTTCCGGAAACAAGCAGAAATCCCGCAATACCGCAGATTGCGCCTGATAACAGCATAGTCCTGATTATGGTCTTTTTAACATTTATTCCGATGTATTTGGCTGTGTTTTCGCTTTCACCGACAACCGAGAGTTCATAGCCGTGTTTACTGTATTTGAGATAAACGAACATAAAAACAGTCAGCGCGACAACAATAAGAATGTTGAAAAGATACTTATTGTTTCCTATATAAGGAAGCCAGCCGGTCATCGACGATTGATTGATTACTCCGATTTTGCCCGAACCTTTCGGGTTTGACCATATGTAGCAGAAATACGAAACAATCTGAATCGCTATATAATTCATCATTAATGTAAAAAGAGTTTCGTTAGTATTCCATTTTGCTTTAAAAAAAGCCGGAATAACTCCCCAGACAGCGCCTGCAATAACACTGACGACAAACATAAGGGGAAGTATAATGTAATTCGGCAGACTCTTACCGAAAAGAATCATACAGGCGGCGGTTGAAAGTCCTCCGATAAGAACCTGACCTTCGGCGCCTATATTCCAGAATTTCATTTTGAAAGCGGGGGTTACTGCCAGGGAAACGCAAAGAAGCATGGCGCAATCCTGAGTCAGACCCCATACACGTCTTTTTGTTCCGATTGCTCCCTCTATTATTGTTGAATAAACAGACAGGGGATTGAGTCCTGTCATAATTTTCGTGATTATTCCGCAAACGATAAGCGCAGCAATAACGGATGCTATTCTGATTAACCACGATTTCCAGAACGCGATTTCCGTTTTTGTTCTTTTTACAACATGAAAAAGAGGTTCATGAACTTTTGATTTTCGGTCAGTCACTGTCAATGCCCTCCTTTTACGTTTTTGGTCATAAGAAGACCGAGCTCTTCCTTGGTAGCTGACTTCGCGTCAACAATTCCGGATATACTGCCGGAACTCAGCACAAGAATTCTGTCACATAATTCAAGCAGTACGTCAAGATCTTCTCCGACAAATATCACGGCTACGCCGTTTTTCTTCTGTTCATTAAGAAGATTGTAAATAAGATAAGACGAGTTTATGTCAAGTCCTCTGACCGGGTAAGCCGCCATCAGAACAGTCGGCGAGGAAGATATTTCTCTTCCGACAAGAACTTTCTGAACATTACCGCCTGAAAGCCGTCTGACGGGCGTCGAAGCTGAAGGAGTTACTACCTCAAGGTCATTGATAATCTTTTTTGCGAGTTCCTTCGGCTTTTTTCTTTCAAGAAATACGGTTTTTCCTTTACGGTAACTTCTTAACATCATATTGTCAATGATGTCCATATTCCCAACAAGTCCCATTCCGAGTCTGTCTTCGGGGACAAATGAGAGTCTGACACCGAGATCTCTGATTTGAATGGGAGTTTTGTCTTTGAGGTTATCCTCTTTTCCCGTTTTCGGGTTGTTGTAAATAATGGAGCCGCTGTCGGTTTTCTGAAGACCCGCGATAGCTTCAAGCAATTCTTTCTGACC
>JAFWRV010000263.1 GCA_017519685.1 Clostridia bacterium | reverse complement strand
GCTCTCCCCTGCTTTCATCCGCTTTGAGTTTGCTTTCAAGAGAATTATAATAATCTTCTGTAAGATAAGGGCTCATTTCGGAAAGCTTGCCGTCACTGACCGCACATCTGAGGCGGAAGAAAATATTGCTCAGTTTTTCACAGAAAACCTCGCTTCTGAAATTTTTGTCAATTCCGTAATAAGCTGAAATATCTTCCATATCATTCTCCGATAATACTCTTTACAAGGTCCGCTTCTTCATCAACTACATGAGAGAAGAAGAAATCTTTTCTCTCTTCGTTATTGATAACCGTAACGGGCTTTATCTGATTGAGTACGACGCCTTTGCTCTCAAGATATTTGTTGTAATCCGCATACGTTTTTTCCCTGAGGAAAAGAACCTCGGGTTTATTAAGCATACCCCAGCGTCTGTATTTATAGTATTTCTCGTTGATTTCATCAAACTGATGGTCAACGGCTTCAACCATCTTCTGTCTGTCTTCTTCGCCGAATTTTTTGTCCTTGACCTCAATAAGCATTGTATAGCGGGGCGGCTTGGTCGAAAAATCGGGATAGAAGCTGAAGCCGGTGTATTCAAATCCCATTTCCTTGGAGATGTTGTCAACCGCGGCGTCAATCATATCGGTGGTTGTCTTTTCATTGGCAACGTTCATCGAAAGATTCTGCCTGAAGAGAAGCTTGACCTGAGGAGTGTTGTTATACATTCTCGTTACCCTGACAACATCCTCAACCTTATATCTGTAAAGACCCGAGAAATTAGAAACTATCATCTCATAGTCCTTGCCGACTTCAAGCTCGTTGATAAGCAGCGGTCTGACAGTATCATCCGCCTTGTCTTCGCCGTCATTGAGAGGAAGGAACTCAAAGAAAATGCACCAGGGAAGAAGTACATAGTCGTCAACATCAAGCTCGGTCGGTGTCGCGAAGAATCCCTCTGCCGCGGCATAACCCATATTGTGAATGGGAACGTTGGGACCGATTGCTCTGCGGAGTTTTTCAACATAAACAGAAAGATTGGAACCCATCATACCGTATGCCCACTGCATACGCGGCCAGATTCTCGGGCAGATGGGATCGTCAAATCCCTTTTCAAATTCTTTGCGGAGAAACGCCGCTCTCTCGGGATTGGGCTTGAGCTTTTTATTATATTTATCGCGGAACTTCTGAGGACAGTCGATATTGGGATTGATGATACCCTTTTCAATATCATCGCAGAGCATCTCCCAGTTTTCCTCAAGATAGTCAAACATCTGCGTAAGCAGGGTGACGACTATCGAGCCGAGATAACTGACTTTTTCATTCTCAAGGCAGAAACGAAGATGAAGATAAGAAGTATTCATCTTTTCGCCGAGGCCGGGGAAAATGAGGTCGTTGGGCGAAGTGCAGAAAAATCTGAGTATCGGCTTGAGATATCTCAGGGGAATCTGGCCGGCGCCGTTGCTCATCTTGCCGTCATCAAGAACATGACCGGAAAGATTGATGGCAAGGGGACCGACCTGGTTTACCATCTTTATGCCTCTTTCTTTCATCCAGTGATAAGCGGTGGCAACGGATACGGAGAAACCGATACACTGCATCTTCCAGAGGTCATTGATGCCCTTGGGAAGAATCTTCGGCTATCCTACCGAACCGGATGAGGATGCGTAACGGATGGTTTTGCCGGAAAACATAATGCCGTCTTCCTTGTTTTTAATCATCCTGTCAACATAGGGCTCATAATCCGAATATTTCGAAAGAGGAACTATTCTCTGATAATCTTCAATTGAATGAACATCGGCAAGGTTGAGTTTCTTACCGAGCTCGCAATTCTTATTTCTCCTGACAATCTTTTTGAGAACGCTTTTCTGCGCTTTCATCGGATCCTTTGTAAAGTGCTTGATTTCCGCGCGGGAAACATCGCCGAGCCAAACTCCTATCTGGGAAAAAGTCATAAATAATTCTCCTGTTCTGTAAAGTTTATTTATTATATTATAAGTAAAATAATTTGTCAATAAACAATTTACGGTGTTTGTATTTTTCCTACCTTTTAAGTAGGTTTATTCCGCAAGTAAAAAGCCTGCTACAAAAGTAACAGGCAAAAATATTACTGCTCTGCGGCGTAAACGCTGACCTTTTTGCGGGTCTTGCCCATACGCTCAAACTTGACATTACCGTCGATAAGTGCAAAGAGGGTATCATCCGAGCCGATACCTACGTTGTTACCGGGATGGATTTTGGTTCCTCTCTGTCTGACGAGGATGTTTCCTGCAAGAACAAACTGACCGTCCGCTCTCTTGGCGCCGAGTCTCTTGGATTCGGAATCACGGCCGTTACGGGTTGAACCCATACCTTTTTTATGAGCGAAAAGCTGAAGATTTAACTTAAGCATTTTTAGTACCTCCGTAAATAATTCTGATATTCTGTGGATATTGCTTTGAAATTTCCTCAAGATGAAGTTTCAGCCCCTCAAGCAGTTTATAACTGCTCTCTCCCCCTTCGGTTACCGTCAATCTGAGGAAACCTTCGGAAACAGTGACTTCCGCTTTATCTCTTATAATTTCGGTTATTGTGTTTGCCGTCATTTCTGCGGCGGATGAAACCGCGGAGCAGACTATATCGCTCCCCGCTTCAGAATAACCGGAATGACCGCTGATTTCAAAGCCGTTTATCAGGTTGTTTTCTGAAAAAAACTTTACCTTGATCATACTGTGAGATTAAGCATTGATTGCTGAAATCTCAACCTTTGTATAGGGCTGTCTGTGACCCATCTTGCGTTTTTCGTTTTTCTTGGGCTTGTAGGTCATAACGGTGATTTTCTTGCCTTTACCGTTCTTTACTATCTTGCCGGCAACACTTGCGCCGTCAACATAGGGTGCGCCTACTTTGATACCATCATCATTACCTACGGCGATTACTTTGTCAAAAGTATATTCGCTTTCTTCGTCGGCACCAAGCTTCTCGATGAAAATAACATCACCGGCTTCAACTTTGTACTGCTTGCCGCCTGTTTCAATAATTGCGTACATCTGGATTAACCATTCCTTTATTAAGACTCGCTATCTTGGGCTCATTGCTGATTTCCGGGCATAAGTGACCCGCCCCTGATAAGCGGCATTGCGTAGTATAACATATCAAAGTGTAAATGTCAAATGTTTTTTGACAGTTTTTCTTTATTTTTAAAGCTTTGCCTGCTCTTTTGCCACTTCTATCGTGTTCCTCATCAGCATCGTTATCGTCATCGGGCCTACTCCTCCGGGAACCGGGGTGATATATGATGTTTTGGGAGCCACATTTTCGAAATCGACATCTCCGCAGAGTTTATTGTTTTCGTCACGGTTCATACCGACATCTATGACTATCGCTCCTTCTTTCACCATATCGGCGGTGACGAATTTCGGCTTGCCGACGGATGAAATGAGAATATCGGCATTTCTTGTGACAGAAGGCAGGTCAACGGTTTTCGAGTGACAGAGCGTAACGGTCGCGTCCGCCTGACTCATCATTACAGCCATCGGCTTTCCGACTATATTGCTTCTGCCTATGACAACGCAGGTCTTTCCCGTCGGGTCGATTTTTTCATATTCAAGCAGTTTGATTATACCCATCGGAGTGCAGGGCATAACCGTTCCGTTGCCCGCGGAAAGCTTGCCGACATTAAGAGGATGGAAGCAGTCAACGTCCTTTTCGGGCAGTATTCTGTTGAGCACCGCGGTTGAATCTATATGCTTGGGAACGGGCATCTGGCAGAGAATTCCGCTGACTTTTTCATCGGCGTTAAGCTCGTCAATGAGATTCAGCAGTTCCTGCGTGGTTGTTTCTTCGGGTAAGGCGTATTCTCTGGAAATAATTCCGATTTTCTCACACGCCGCTTTTTTATTGTTGACATACACTCTCGACGCCGGGTCGTTTCCGACTATAATAACGCTTAAACAAGGATATATATTTTGCGCGTTGAGGGCCGCTGTTTCTTTTTTCATTAATTCAAGGTTATAATCCCTGATTGCTTTTCCGTCAATTATATGAGGCATAGTATTATTCCATTCCGTTTTCTGTGATTTCAGCCGGTTTCTCCGGCTCTTTTTTTGAGTTTGCGTTATCGGTAAAGAAATCGATTCCGTCTATCGGTTTCGGGTTTTTCTTGTATTTAACGGTGAATACGATAAGTAAGACAAGGCAGGCTGCCGCAAGAACGGCGGAGACCAGCTGCGATGTTCTTATATTTGTGTTTCCGAGATAAAGACTGTCTGTCCTGAGCCCTTCGACAACGGCGCGCTCAACGCCGTACCACACTCCGTACCAGAGCGCCATCTGACCGCTGAAAAGTCTGAACTTACGGCATACGAGATAAAGAACCAGCACGCCGAGCAGGCACCAGAGCGACTCATATAAAAAAGTTGGATGAACAGGCTGCGAGGGGTCAACCGATATGCCTTTTTCCGTTATAGACGAAAGATTTCTTACAAGGTAATCAACTGTTTTCTCGCTTTTCATTCCCCAGGGAAGATCGGTATTTGTGCCGAACGCTTCCTGGTTGAAAAAGTTTCCCCATCTGCCGATACCCTGACCGACAAGAAAGGAAATACAGCAACAGTCAAGAAGATTGAAAAAATTCATCTTTCTGACTCTGCAAACGACATAAGCGGCAATAATTCCCGCTATCAGTCCTCCGTATATCGCAAGACCGCCTTCCCAGATTTTCGGGATATCGGAAGGGTGCTTTCCGTAAT
>JAFWRV010000262.1 GCA_017519685.1 Clostridia bacterium | reverse complement strand
GTCAGGATTTCAACTTCACCCCTCTGCCCTACTGGGAAAAAGCAGACAGGGAATTCTGCGACGGCAGGCAGGGAATAAGCGAAAACCACTATGTAAGCAATCTTTACCGTTATCTTGATTATCTTCTTGAAAACTGCGACGATTTGATAATTGACAACTGCGCGAGCGGAGGAAAGCGGCTTGACCTTGAAATGGCCTCAAGAAGCATTCCTCTGTGGAGAAGCGATTATAACTGCGCAAACGAACAGGGCGCCCTCCGCGATGACATTTTTGAGGCAACGCAGAATATGACCTACGGTCTTTCATTCTGGATGCCTTATTCCGGGACAAACCGTCATTTTCAGGATGAATACGCTTCAAGAAGCTGCATAGTGACCCACCAGTCAGTATATGAACCGGATGTCGATGAATTCGCGAAATACACGGAATTACAGAATATGATGGCGGAAAACTACTATCCTGTCAAATACGGCGAGGTATCGTCAACAAGCTGTCTCTCATTTTCATTCGGTAATGAAAACCAAGGATTTGCCGTAATTTACAAAAGAGAAAACAACACGGGAACTGAATTCACTGTAAGATTAAGTTCGCTTGACACGAATGCCGATTACGAAGTAACCGATTTTGACAATCCCGGTGAAGCGATAATAAAGCCGGGAAAAGAACTTATGAACAGAGGTGTGAAAATAAAAATAAACACAGGCCGCAGGGCGGCTGTTTATACATATAAAAAATCTAATTGACAAGGAGGAAAACAATGTTTAAATTTTGGGGCGACGGTTCTGCCGAAGCGATGGAAAGAGTCAGTCAGATCGCGGTACGCAGTACCGAAAATTTCAATTGGACATTTATATTTATTCTTGCGGTGGTATTCTATGTTTACTGGAATGAATATAAGAAGAAGGAATTCAAGACAATCTACGCGGGATTCGCACTTTACGGAGTTCACTGGCTTTATGAAATCTGCAATGCTGTTATCGGAAAAATCACAGGCTATCCGCTGTGGTCGGTCAGCAATCAGTCAACCACATTCATACTGCTTATCGGTGTATGCTGGGAGCTTTCGATGATGTTTTCACTTGCCGGTATAATCTCATACAAAATGCTTCCCGATGACACAAGCAAGCGCTACCTTGCGAAAGGAAACTTCAAAGGATTCAGCTGCAAGCTGACCGGTGCGATAAGCATGGCTCTGCTGTTTGCGCTGTTTGAATCATTTCTTGCGGGAACAAGCAACGGCAGCTTCATCTGGGTTTATAAATGGTGGGGAGTTATTCCCGTATTTATCACAACCTACATACCGTTTTTCCTCGCGAGCAATTATGTGCCCGATATGGCGCCGAAAAAGAGAAACGCCTTTCTCATCGGCGAATGGGGACTTGTTGCGCTGCTTCTGATTATTCTTATCCCCGCCGGCGTAATCTGAAAACACAATACGGCAAAAGTAAAAGAGGCCTCCGAGGAGGCCTCTTTGGTATATTATTTAAGAATTAATACATTCCGCCGCCCTGGGCTGCCATAGCCGCAGCGTTTGCCGCCGCGTCTGCTGCCGGATCGGGTTTTTCGGTAACAAGACTCTCGGTTGTGAGAACCATTGCCGCAACGGAAGCAGCGTTCTGGATAGCAGAACGGGTAACCTTTGTGGGATCGAGAATACCTGCTTTTGACATATCGGTATACTTATCGTTTGCAAAGTCATAGCCGTATCCGATTTTCTTGGAAGCAAGAATCTCGTTGACGATAACGGATCCCTCAAGACCTGCGTTCTCGGCTATCTGACGTACGGGCTCCTCAAGAGCTTTGAGAACAATCTTGATACCTGTCTTTTCATCGGCATCTTCTGTCTTTGCAAGCAGAGCGCTTACAGCGTCGGAAGTGTTGAGCAGAGCAACGCCGCCGCCTGCGACACAGCCCTCTTCAACAGCCGCTTTTGTTGCAGCGAGAGCATCCTCAATGCGGAGTTTCTTTTCCTTCATCTCGGTTTCGGTAGCCGCACCGACCTTGATAACCGCTACGCCGCCCGCGAGTTTAGCGAGACGTTCCTGAAGTTTTTCTCTGTCGAAATCCGATGTTGTGCCTTCAATCTGATTCTTGATCTGATTGACTCTGGCTGCGATTTCCTTTTTCTTGCCTGCGCCGTCAACGATGATGGTGTTTTCTTTGCCGATTTTAACCTGACGTGCTTTACCGAGCTGAGCCATCTGGGTATCCTTGAGCTCAAGGCCGAGGTCTGAGGTAATAACTTCGCCGCCTGTGAGAACAGCGATATCCTGAAGCATTTCTTTTCTTCTGTCTCCGAAGCCGGGCGCTTTAACGCAGACGCAGGTGAATACGCCGCGAAGTTTATTGACAAGGATTGTGGAAAGAGCTTCGCCCTCAACATCCTCGGCGATAATAACAAGTTTTCCGCCGGCGTGCATAATCTGCTCAAGAAGAGGAAGAATATCCTGAACGCTTGAAATCTTCTTATCGGTAATAAGAATCAGAGCGTCATCGATAACCGCTTCCATCTTATCGGTATCAGTAACCATATAAGGAGAAATATAACCGCGGTCAAACTGCATTCCTTCAACGACTTCCGCTTCGGTAACAGCAACCTTGGACTCTTCAACGGTAATAACGCCGTCTGCGGATACCTTTTCCATTGCTTCGGCAATAAATTTACCGATTTCTTCATCGCTTGAAGAAATGGTGCCGATTCTTGCTATATCCTTTGAGCCGGAAACGGGCTTTGAATTCTTATGAAGGTTTTCAACAACAACGTCAACCGCTTTTGCCATACCTTTTTTGACTGCCATCGGATTTGCGCCCGCGGCAACATTCTTCATACCCTCTCTGATAAGCGCCTGAGCGAGAAGAGTGGCTGTTGTGGTACCGTCGCCGGCAACGTCATTTGTCTTGGTGGAAACTTCTTTGATAAGCTGAGCACCCATATTCTCAAAGGGCTCGTCAAGCTCGATTTCCTTCGCGATGGTTACGCCGTCATTTGTGATGAGGGGTGAACCGTATTTTTTGTCAAGAACAACATTTCTTCCCTTGGGGCCGAGAGTAATCTTGACTGTGTTTGCAAGCTTGTCAACACCGGTCTGAAGGGCCTTGCGCGCCTCTTCACCGTAAATAATCATTTTGGACATTATTATTTCCTCCCTTTAATCAGTTAACAATTGCAAGAATATCACTCTGACGGACGATTG
>JAFWRV010000261.1 GCA_017519685.1 Clostridia bacterium | reverse complement strand
TCGCGGGGCTGCCGGTCAGAAGCTCGGAGCGCGAGTCGCTCACTCCGCTTATTATCGCGGGCGGCGCCTGCGTCTGCAACCCCGAGCCGATGGCGGATTTCATCGACCTGACTCTGCCGGGCGACGGCGAGGAGGTCACAAATGAGCTTATCGACCTGCTGAAAGAATATAAAGCAAAAGGCGCTTCCAAGCGCGAATTTCTGGTCGCGGCGGCGAAGATTCCCGGCGTTTACGTGCCGTCGCTTTATAATGTGGAATATAATGAAGACAACACCGTGAAATCGGTTACGCCGACCTGCGGAGCGCCGGAAAAGGTCGTAAAAAGAAACGTAAAGAACCTTGACACGATGTTTGCTCCCGAGTCGTTTGTCGTTCCGTTTATCGAAACGGTTTTTGACAGGACAACCGTCGAGATTTTCCGCGGATGCATCAGGGGATGCCGCTTCTGTCAGGCGGGATTTCTCGGCAGACCGCTCAGGGAAAAATCGCCCGAGGTTGTTGAGCGTCAGTGCCGCGCGATTTGCGAAAGCTCGGGCTATGACGAAATATCCCTGTGCTCCCTGAGTACCAGCGATTACAGGGGAATTCTGCCGCTGCTTCAGAGCATGCTGCCCTGGGCGGAGGAAAATCAGATAAACGTTGCCCTGCCGTCGCTCAGAGCCGATAATTTCCCCAAGGACCTTATGATAAAACTGAGTTCCGTCAGAAGAAGCGGACTGACTTTTGCCCCCGAGGCGGGCACCCAGCGGCTCAGAGACGTAATCAACAAGAATCTCACCGAGGACGAGGTGCTCTCAACCGCGGCGCAGGCGTTTTCGGGCGGATGGACAGCGGTCAAGCTCTATTTTATGATAGGACTTCCGACCGAAACACGGGAAGATATCGAAGGAATAGCGAAGCTCGCCCAGGCGGTTGTCGATGAGTATTATCACTGCGAAAACAAGCCGAAGGGAAAGAGCGTCGCGGTCAATATTTCTCTCGCCTCCCTTGTTCCGAAACCGTTTACGCCCTTCCAGTGGGAGCCGCAGGACAGACCCGAAACGCTGATTGAAAAGCAGGATTTCCTGCTCAGCTGCATAAAGACAAGAAAGGTTCAGCTTTCCCGTCACGTGCCGTGGACAAGCTTCCTTGAGGGAGTGTTCGCGAGGGGAGACAGACGGCTCGGAAAAGTTATTGAAACAGCGTGGAAAAAGGGCTGTCATTTTGATTCCTGGGAGGAGCATCTTGACAGGGAAAAATGGAATGAGAGCTTTGACGAGTGCGGAATTGACCCGTATTTTTACACGGCAAGGAAAAGAGACCTTGACGAGGTTCTTCCGTGGGATCACATGGATTACGGCGTAACGAAGAAATTCCTTCAGAAAGAATATGTCAAGGCGCATAAAGGGGAAACCACCCCGCCGTGCCGTGAGAAATGCTCAAACTGCGGAGCCGCGAGACTGAACGGAGGTGAATGCAATGAACTCAGTGCGCATTTGGTATAAAAAAGAGGGACTTGCGATTTACACCTCACACCTTGATATGAACCGCTGCTTCACGAGAGCGGTCAGAAGGGCGGGTATTCCCCTTTGGTACACCGAGGGATTCAATCCCCATCCCTATCTGAATTTCCTGCTTCCGCTGCCTCTGGGGCAGACCGGAATGCGCGAGCCGCTCGATATAAGAACAGAGCGGGATATGGCTCCGGAGGAAATAAAAAGACGGCTCAATTCGGTGCTTCCCGAAGGAATTGAGATTGTCGATGTCACTCAGGCGGTGAACAAGGTTAACGCCATAACCTGCGCCGAATACATTATAGAATACAGCTTTTCATCGGCGGATGAGGCGGAGGGTTTTGCCGCCGGGATAAACGCGGCGGTCGCCTCCGGTGAGCTTAACGCCGAGAAAAGGTCAAAGAAAGGAATAAAGACAGTCAATCTCTGCGACTTCGTGATTTCGTTTGAAGCCGCAGGCGAAAATGACACCGTCACGGTCAGGACCGTGCTTGCGACAGGCAGCGAAAAAAACCTGAACGCGGGGCTTTTAGCTGAAACTCTCTGCGGCGTGATCGGCGCGCAGCCGCTTTATACGGCAATAAAAAGAACAAAAATATATATGAACAATATGAAAAATTTTGAATAAAATAAAAAAATGCTTGCACTTCACAAATTCTTGTGATATATTATTTGAGCGTTTATACCGTCAGTAGGTATCGGGCGATATTGAAGACGGGATTTAATTTGAAGATTAAAACGGATGTTCCTCTGGCCTTGCGGTGAATGAACACCTGAAAAAAACGGAGGTTACCAAAATGGATGCACTCAAGTTAATAGCGCAGGATTCACTCAAGACAGAAGTCCCCGAGATTGAAATCGGTGATACCGTAAAGGTTCACGTAAAAATCCGTGAGGGAGAAAAGGAAAGAATCCAGATGTTTGAGGGAACGGTTATCGCTCGCAGAGGTTCCGGTATATCCGAGACCTTCACCGTCCGCCGCGTATCTTACGGCGTAGGCGTTGAAAGAGTATTCCCCATTCATTCCCCCAATGTTGCCGGTGTTGACGTTATCAGACACGGCCGTGTACGCAGAAGTAAGCTTTACTATCTTCGTGACAGAGTCGGCAAGGCGGCAAAGGTTAAGGAACAGATCAGATAACAAAACATGTGAGGGTGTAGCAATTATATTGTTACACCTTCTTGTTAAATTAAGGGAAAAACACCTCATCACTCCGGAGGAAATCATGAACGGAAAAAGACAGATTGAAATCTATTATGTTTTGTTTCCAAAAAAGAATAACCGCCTGCTGATGATGCTCTTTGACGCGCTCGACTCGCTGAAAGGGGCGGTATTCGCGGTGTTTCTCATATTCACTCTGATATTCAGAGCGGTCGGCGTCAGCGGAAGCTCAATGGAGCCGACGCTTCAGGATAAGGACTGGCTCGCGATAACAAGCATTGCCGTCGATCTTCACAGAGGAGACATCGTTGTCGTCACAAAACCGTGGGAGAGAGATATTCCGATTATCAAGAGGGTAATCGCTCTGCCCGGGGACACAATCGATATCGACTTTGATAAGGGAGAGGTATTCATCAACGGCGAGCTTCAGAATGAGCCGTATATCGCCGAGCCGACACATCTCCAGTATAACGCGAATCTGCCGCTGAAAGTGCCGGAGGGTTATCTGTTTGTTATGGGAGATAACAGAAACGATTCTCTTGACAGCCGCTCGTCAAAGGTGGGTCTGATTGAGAACAGATATGTTCTCGGCAGAGCGTTTGTCAGGTTTTATCCCAATACTCAGCGTCTTGAAAGGTTGGTAAAATAATGGAAGAAGAAAAGAAAGCGAAGAATCCGTTTATTTATGACCTCGTTTCAATCGTTTCGACAGCCGTGGTTATAGTCACTTTTGTTTTCCTGTTCTTTTTCAGAACGGTCGGAGTCAGCGGAACCTCAATGTTTCCGACTCTCAACAACGGAGACAGAATAATTCTTTCCGCGTTTGTGACCGAACCGCATTACGGCGACATAGTCGTCACCTGTCAGCCGGCGGACAATGTCAATATGGAAGAAACTCTCGTAAAAAGAGTAATCGCGACCGAAGGACAGACGGTTGATATAGATTTTGACAAAGGAATAGTCTATGTTGACGGCAAAGCTCTCGATGAGCCGTATGTCAACGAGCTTACATACACAAGGGAAGATTTCCGCGGGCCGAAAACCGTTCCCGAGGGTCACGTTTTCGTTATGGGCGACAACAGGAACGCCTCTACCGACAGCCGCGATCTGCGGGTCGGTTACATCCGTGAGGATTACCTGCTCGGAAAAGCCCTTTTCAGAGTGATGCCTTTCGGAAACTGGCGTATAGGTTAAAATATGAATGAAAAAATGACGGTCCAGTGGTTCCCGGGGCACATGGCGAAAACGAGAAGACTGATTAAAGAAAGTCTTCCGCTTGTCGATGCAGTTTGCGAAACGGTCGATGCCCGCCTTCCCGAGAGCAGCAGGAATCCCGAAATCGATGAAATCACCGGCTCAAAGCCGAGAATAATCCTGCTCAACAAATGCGACCTCGCGGATGACAGCGCAACAGCCGAAAGAATAAAAAGATTCGCTGCGGACGGAATTACCGCGCTCGCCGTTGACTGCAGAAGCGGCAAAGGTCTTGATAAATTCCAGCCCGCGGTAAAAAATATCCTGAAAGACAAAATACAGGCAAACATTGACAGGGGTATGGGAGGAAAAGCCCTCAGGGTTATGGTGGTCGGCATTCCCAACACGGGAAAGTCCTCTTTCATAAACAGAATGGCGGGGCAGGCAAAGGCAAAAGTCGCCGACAGACCCGGCGTCACGAGAGGAAATCAGTGGTTCAGTATCGGGCAGGGAATCGAGCTGCTTGATACACCCGGCGTTCTCTGGCCGAAATTCGAGGACCCCGAGGTCGGATTCAAGCTTTCCTTTATCGGCTCTGT
Source organism: Clostridia bacterium (assembly GCA_017519685.1). Lineage (GTDB taxonomy): Bacteria > Bacillota > Clostridia > Oscillospirales > Acutalibacteraceae > CAG-177. The sequence goes on along the minus strand of JAFWRV010000261.1, from coordinate 1,577 downwards.
CAAGGATGAAATTCTCGACATACAGGAAATAGCGGTAAGATTCCTTATGCTGATGCAGAAAAGATACCCCGAAAATCTTGCCGAAAGATATAAAATATCGGATTTTGAGGATTCCGAACCCTATGAGCTTCTTGAACTGATAGCCCAAAAAAGGGGAATGCTCCTGCGCAAGGGAGAATATGACACAGAAAGAGCGGCGGTTATGCTGCTCGACGAATACAGGGACGGAAAACTCGGAAAAATAACACTTGACTGATGAGGAGGTGCTCCGGTGAAAAGAATATTGACTGTATTTCTCGCGGCCGTGCTGTTTCTTGATGCGGTATCACTCGGAGTGCTTCTGTTTACCCGCGCGAAAAACGGCGGAAAGAATAATAACGGCGAAGTAGATGTTTTCTCAAGAGCGACGGTTCTCGCGGTCGGGGAAAACCTGGTCGGAGACGAAATCAATGAGCAGGCGTCGGCAGGCGCGGGCAGCGTCGTCAGGGATTATTCCCTGGTTTATGAAAACATTGCGGACGATGTCGAAAAAGCGGATGTCGCGATTTTCAGCCAGAACATAATTATGTCCGCGGACCATCCCGTATCGGGTTATCCTCTTTATAATTCACCCGAGGAGCTCGGAAACGAGCTTGTCAAAATCGGGTTTGACGTTGTCAATATGGCGGGAAGCCATTCGCTCGATTACGGTGAACAGGGTATGCTCAATACCCTCAACGCCTGGCTGGACAGGGGAATAGTCGTTACCGGCGCTTATGAAAAAGAAGCGGACGCGCTGAATCCCGTTATCCGCGAAGCGAACGGAGTCAGAATCGCCTATATCGGATTCACAGAATCCTCAAACGGCAACAGTCTTCCCGGGGATTCTTCCGCCGAGCTTATGATGGCGGAATATGAAACGCAGCTCAATCAGGCGGTAAAGAACGCCAAGGAGAGAGCGGATATCGTCATCGTTCTTGCCGACTGGGGCAACGAATACGAAACAGAGATAACTACCGCGCAGACCGGGCTCGCCGCGAAACTCGGCGAGTGGGGAGCGGATGTGATTATCGGCACTCATCCCCACGTGCTTCAGACGGTTGAATATATCACAAATAAAGACGGCTCGCAGACGCTTGTCGCCTACTCGCTCGGAAATCTTGTTTCCGCCGCGGCAAAGAAAGAAAGCGTTCTCGGCGGCGCCCTGACTTTTGACGTTGTCAAAAACAACGATACGGGCGCGGTCGCTATCGAAAATGTTTCGATTAGCGGAATCGTCACTCATTACGGAATAGATATGAGCAAAATCAGGGTGTATAAACTTTCGGAATATACCGATGAGCTTGCGGAAGTTCACGGTATAAAGGAAAAGGCGGAGGATTTCTCCGTGGATTATCTCAACAGCCTGATGAAAGAAAGAATCAACAAGAGATTTCTGAGGTAAGATATGGAATATGATTATGAGAACGCCGCCGCGCTGAAAGGATATGCATCTGTCTGCGGAATCGATGAAGCAGGCAGAGGTCCGCTTGCCGGTCCTGTTTATGCCGCCGCGGTAATTCTTCCCGCGGGACTTGTAATCGACGGTCTCAACGATT
>JAFWRV010000260.1 GCA_017519685.1 Clostridia bacterium | reverse complement strand
ATTACAGACTGCGTTGAAAATGTTTCCGGTTCGATGACAATTCCATCAACAGTTATCTGTGACGGAGTTGAATACCCCGTTACAAGCATAGGCGATTATGCATTCAGAAACTGCACCGGTCTTACAAGCATAACAATTCCCGACAGTGTCACCGATATCAGCAGTTTTGCCTTTTTCGGTTGCCAAGGGTTGACAAGTATTGAAGTTGCCGAAAACAATCCTATATACCACAGTGCTGATAACTGCCTGATTGAAACGAAAAGTAAGACGCTGATACTCGGCTGTCAGAACAGTGTAATCCCGTCGGACGGCAGTGTTACCGTGATTGGTGACATCGCGTTTTACAGTTGTACCGGATTACAGAGCATCGTAATCCCGGATAGTGTTACTGGCATTGGAAGGTATTCTTTCTATTGTTGCTACCAACTGACCGATATTAGTATCGGAGACGGCGTAACAAGCATTGGAGAAAACTCATTTGCATCCTGTTATCACTTGAAAAATCTTTCCATCGGAAACAGCATCGAAACGATTGGTGATTGGGCATTTGCCAGCAATTCTGCACTTGAAAGCATCACAATCCCGGACAGTGTAACACATATCGGTGAGATGGCATTTCTCTATTGCTTCGGGCTGAAAATAATCACCATTGGAAGCAGTGTGGAAACCATCGGTGCGGGTGCCTTCATTTTATCAATGTCTCCTGAATACCGTGCCCGGGCACAGCACGCATATGAAGAAATGCTTGTTGAAGGTATGGAGACATTCGATGGCTTTCCGATTTCTGAAATGCTGCAGTTGCTTGAAAACGCACAGTCCTCGCTGACAGATATATATATCAATAAAAACAGGTCTGATTGGGATTCTGTTGATGTCAAAACAGGATATGAGGAGTTCGGTCCCGATGCATTGCAAACTGCAACTCTTCATTTTCTTGATGACGAGCCATCGCACGATCACTCCTACACTTCTGCTATAACAGTCACTCCCACATGCACGGCTGACGGTGAGATAACCTACACCTGTGAGTGCGGCAACAGTTACACCGAAGTTATCCCTGCCGCCGGACACAAACCTGCGTCGCCCGTCAAGGAAAACATCGTTCCCGCGACATTTACAGAAGGCGGAAGCTATGACGAGGTTGTTTACTGCTCCGTATGTTCCGCGGAATTAAGCAGAAAGACAGTCATCACTCCGAAGGAAGCCTTCATCAGCGGTGAGATTGACAAAACAGCCGTTGTAAGAGGAAATCAGGGCGTATGGACCATTAAGACTACCGACGCAGTTGAATGGCTCAGATTCAACGGAGCATATACCACATCATCAGGAAACACATTCAATTCATCGGTCTATTTCAAAGCGGCGAATTATATGAACGCGGCTCAGGGAGTAACCGTAAGCGATAATAACGGCGAAAGAACCTGGACAGTTCCGATGACATTCAATTTCAGCGGTGTTGATAACACGGTTAAACAGACCTGGAGCGTGACATACAAGGTTAAGAATTCGTCACTCTGGGTTGACAGTCCTTACTCGCAGGAAATCACAGTCGGCAAGACAGAGCAGTCCATCGCTCCGAAACCGTTGGATTACGCTCCTTATTCGCTTGTCAGCGCAAACTGTGATTTCACCGAAATCGGCAAAGGCGCAAGAGGCGATATAACAATCGTCACCACAAGTGACTGCAATAAAGTCCGTATCACCTACACCGATGCCGCGACAGGCAAGACTAAAGCGTCAACATTCCAGACCACATCAAAGAGTAATGTTTCATTTACCGACGATGCAACAACAGGACTGAGAACCTGGACAATCGGCTTCAAGTTTGCCGCTCCTGCGCAGAACGATGAATTCAGAATCGACACCCGCGGCATAGAGTGGACCGAAGCAAAAACGGTTAATGTTGAAGTTAAATAAATAAAAAACAGATAAGCCGTCCGGATATTATCCGGACGGCTTAAAACTTATATGTCGTTTATAATGCTTTCAGAGCGCCTGTCGGGCAGGCGTTTACGCATTTGAGACAGTCCTTGCAGAATGCTGCTGCGTCGGGTGTGTCAAATTCGGGTTTGATGACCGTTGTGAATCCTCTGCCGACGAGACCGATAATGCCCTTCTTAGCTTCTTCGTCGCAGACTCTGACGCAGAGATTGCACAGTACGCATTTATTCTGATCTCGCTCAATGGAAACAAGTTTTCTTTCCTTTTCGCAGTTATGCTTGTCACCCTTATATTTATCGGGATTGACATCATACTGATTGGCGTATTTAATCAGCTTGCATTCGTGGAAATCGTGACAGCCGCACTCAAGGCATCTCTTTGCTTCCGACTTTGCCGTTTCTTCGCTGAAGCCGAGATTGATTTCATTGAAATCATGTTTTCTTTCATCGGCGCTTCTCTGCGGCATTTTCGCGCGGGAAATTCTTTCCCTGTCTTTGTAATCGTCTTCGCTGACCGTTTTCTCAACATAGTAGGGT
>JAFWRV010000259.1 GCA_017519685.1 Clostridia bacterium | reverse complement strand
GATCCCGACTGCAAGTCAAACGATAAGATTGCGGACCAGATAGCGTCAGTCAAACGGGCTTCATTCGGAGCGACAACCTCAACGGTTTACGGTACGCTGAGTGAAGAATATATCAATCAGAGAATATCGGAAGGAAAGGGCAGATACATTTCTCCCGACAGGCAGATTGACGCCTCAACCTGTAAATTCCCCGACAGTACCTGGTTCCTTAAAGGAGCGAGGCACTCGAACTGGACGGATTTCGAGAATAAAATCTGCTACACGCTGGTTACCGCCGACAGGCAGCTGACCATTGACGATTTCGGTTTTTCGCAGTTCCGCGTTTACGATGACGAAACGCAGGAGTCGGTTGATATGACAGCGCAGAACTGCGATGTCTGCAACTGGGAGGCAAATGAAAAAGAGGATAAATCAAAGAATCCTTTCATCCGCATCGGCGTCTTTATGAAAACCCTGGTGAGATGGTATAAATCCCTCTTTGTCTTTATCGGAGAGCGCGCCGAGGCAAGACGCGTGGAAAAGGAAACTGAGCCGTCAGAACCGGTGACAGGAGCGATAGTATGAAAATAATGTTCATAGGGGCGAACCGTGAGGTTACGGGTTCATGCACATTAATCGAAGCTTGCGGCAAAAGAATATTGATAGACTGCGGTATGGAGCAGGGCGTTGATATTTATGAAAACAGCCCGCTTCCCGTTGCGGCGGGAGAAATAGACGCGGTCTGTCTTACTCATGCCCATATTGACCACAGCGGCAAACTGCCCAATCTTGTTTCAAAGGGCTTTTGCGGCCCGATTCATCTGACAGGCGCGACCGCGAAACTCGCGAGCATAATGCTCCGCGATTCCGCGCACATTCAGGAAACGGAGGCGCAGTGGAGAAACCGCAAGGCAAAAAGGTCCGGCGGCGAGGAGTATGTTCCCCTTTACACCGTGTCCGATGTTGAAAAGACTCTGCCGCTGTTTGTTTCTCATCACTATAATGAGGAAATAGCAATCGCGCAGGGAATAAACGTAACATTCATTGACGCCGGGCATCTGCTCGGCTCATCATATATCCTTTTCAAAATAACCGAAGACGGCGAAACAAAAACGATACTGTTTTCGGGCGATGTCGGTAACATCAACCGTCCGCTTATCAATAACCCCGCGACTCCGCCTCACGCTGATTACGCGGTTTGCGAGTCAACCTACGGCGACCGTGTTCACGGAAAGGTTCCCGATTATGTGGGACAGCTTGCCGACGTAATCAATGAAACGCTCGGTAAGGGCGGAAATGTCGTAATCCCTTCGTTTGCCGTAGGCAGAACGCAGGAGCTTCTCTATCTTATAAGAATAATAAAAGAGAAGGGTCTTTGTGAGCAGGCGGGCAATTTCCCCGTCTATGTCGATTCACCGCTCGCCGTTGAAGCGACTCATATATATTCGTCCGAGGTTTCGGAATACTTTGATCCCGAAACAAATGAACTTCTCAGCAAAGGCATAAACCCGATTTCATTCCCCGGGCTTCGTGTCGCCGTTACAAGCGAGGAGTCAACCGCAATCAACTCCGACCCGGAGCCGAAAATAATCATTTCCGCGTCGGGTATGTGCGAAGCCGGCAGAATCAGGCATCACCTGAAACACAACCTCTGGAGAAGCGAAAGCACGGTTCTTTTCGTCGGCTATCAGACAAACGGCACGCTCGGCAGAAAGCTTCTCGACGGAGCGGAGATTGTTAAAATATTCGGTGAGGAAATCATTGTTGAGGCAAGAATAGCGAATCTGAACGGCTTCAGCGGCCACGCCGACAGAAATATGCTTCTCGATTGGGTTAAGAATGTTTCTCCGGATAAACTTTTCGTCAATCACGGCGAGGAAAGCGTTTCGGAATTCTTTGCGCAGACGGTCACAAACGAGTTCGGCATCACAGCAGAGGTTCCTTACAGCGGAGACGTCTATGACCTTGTGACAGGCGAATGTGTTGAAAAAGCGGCGGCAATCCGTGTGACATCCAAAAAGGAATTCGCCACCAAAAGGGCAAGGGATGTTTACGAACGTCTTGTTTCCGCAGGCCATCGCCTGATAAGACTTATTGATTCCGTCAAGGGAAGGCCGAACAAAGAACTCGCCAGACTGACCGATCAGATAATCAATCTCTGTGACAAGTGGGAAAGGTAGGCGGACAATGAAATATTTATCGGAGCATTTCAGAGAAGTTGAAAAGAGAGCAAAGTTTCCTCCGGAATCCGTTGAGATTTTTGAGAAAACGGCGGCGCGTATTGACGCCGACCCCGAATTTTCGGCAAAATTTGAGAAAATAAGAAGAGGATATATGTATCCGAAGCCGACGAATCTCGGCAGAATATATATTCCGAAAATCGAAAAACTCGCGGAGGAATACGGCATACATCCCTATACGCTCGAAATGGTG
>JAFWRV010000258.1 GCA_017519685.1 Clostridia bacterium | reverse complement strand
TTCTTGCACTCTTTTATAAATCCGCTCTTGTTTGTCAGTTCATTGTAAACCGTTGTCTTGGCCTCGGCGTCAACTCTGCCGAAAACCGAGTTTCTGTACATTCTTGAAAAACAGACAGTATATTCTTCGGGATTGGTATAGTCGCAGCCGAAGCGTTTTGAACTGTTGTTACCGAGGGCGATATCATAATCCCATACGGGTCCTGCATAAAGCTTGTTGTCCTTGGTGTTATCAATATAGAAATATGTGCTTGTAAGACCGGAATCCATATTTGAAGACCACTCGCTGATAATGTAGTATTCCGCGAGCGACTTCATATCGGCAAGATTATAATAATACTCGCCGGCGGCATTCTTGTCATCCTTGCTGTAAACCGCGTCCTCAAATCTCTGATAGAAATCTCTTACAAATTCAACCTGTGACTTTGAAGCGTACTCGGGGGACTTCATAATGAACGGCTGGCTTCTTGAGGTTACAAAGCCGCCGATTTCATCGAAATAGCGGTTGGCAAGTTCCATTTCGATAACATAACCGCCCTTGGATGTGTTTTCATCTTCAGGCACTTCAACATATTTATAAGTATTCTCAAGCAGGCCGGCGAATGTACCGTAGGTTCCGCCTTTTTTGAGGGTATCCATATCGAAATCCTCGCCGTATTTTTCGATGCAGGCATCTTCATTGGCGTCGTCAAGGTTTTCAAGGTCAATTCTGTTTTCGTCAACCTCGATTTTGCTTGTTATCAGATATGAGCCCTTATACTCGTTATTGATGAAAAGATCAACGGGGCTGAATTCGGGAGTAAACTCCATACCGGCATCCGCGGCGGCTCCGTAAATAATGGAATTTCTCGAAAGAGTGGAATCGGAATAATTTGCTATCAGGCACCATTTCTTGCTCTTTTTCATTCCGAAAACGGATACTTTTTTATTGAGCTTGATATTGTACGGCTTCTTGTCATATTCCCAGGTCTGGTTTCCCCTGCCCTTGATATAATCAAGTTTGTCGTTTGAACACTGGTTTTTTCCTTCGCTGTCGTAAATGGCGACAGTTCCTTCTTCTTTATATGATTTGTCGGCGTGAACGGAATCAAGACTTCCGCTTTCCGTATTTATAAAGACGGTTCCTATACCCGAAGAAGAAAGCAGAGTATATTTATAATCCGCTCCGCCGGCGGTGATTTTTCCGCCTGAGCCGAGATTATAAACGCTGCCGTTTTCAATTTTTTTGCCGTTGAGAGATGCTTCGGCGGCGCCGCTGAAAGAAACCTTAAGAGAGTCTGCGTTCCAATATGAAGGAATGAAGAAGAAATATTCTCCGCCCTCTGTTTTAACCCACTTGACAGTTTCAAGTTTTCCGTCTTCCGGTGTTTCGGGAGAAACGGAAACAATCAGGCCGTCACCTGCCGCGTCTGCTCCGAAAGCAAAAAGAACCGCGCAGGAAAACGCAATTGCCAATACCAGAAATGCCGAAATAATCTTTTTCATAATCAGTCCTCCTTATTAATAACAGAGTGCAATTTTGCGCTTATAAACTGCTGCCTGGATTTTGCGCTCTGCTCATCTTTTCCTTTAACCGAATAATACATCTTGAGTTTCGGCTCGGTGCCCGAAGGTCTTGCCGCCGCCCAGGAGCCGTCGGTAAAATTGAATCTGATAACATTCTCTTTCGGAAGTCCGTCAACACCGGTTGAATAATCGATTATTGTATCGGTATCGTCAAAAATGCTGTCTGCCGAACTTCTGAATTCAGACATAGCCGCTTTAATCTTCGCGGCGCCTTCTTTGCCTTTTAAAACTATTGTTTCAAGGCAGTCATAATAGTAGCCGTATTCGGAATAAATACATTTAAGCGCGTCAACAAGAGTTCTGCCGTTTGCCTTGTGATAAGCCGCCATTTCGGCTATAAGCAGGGATGAGGAAACCGCGTCCTTATCCCTCGCGTGAGTACCGGCTAGATAGCCGTAACTCTCCTCATAACCGAATACATAGGAATGGGAGCCGTCCGCTTCCCACTGATTGATTTTATCGCCTATATATTTGAAACCGGTGAGAGTCTGAAAAACACTGCATCCGTGTTTCTTCGCGATTTCCGCTCCGATTTCACTTGTTACTATTGTTTTTACAACGGCGGGATTTTCGGGAAGCTTGCGGAATTTCAGAATAAAATCCATCAGCAGCGCACCGGTCTGGTTTCCGGTAAAAAGATGGTATTCACCGTTATGCCTGACGGCAATTCCGACTCTGTCGCAGTCGGGGTCAGTTCCAATAACAAGGTCCGCTCCCGTTTCTTCCGCTTTACTGATTGCGATGTTAAGAACGTCCTTTTCCTCTGGATTGGGTGAGCGGACAGTTGAAAAATTACCGTCGGGAAGTTCCTGCTCTAAAACAACCGTAACATCAAAAGAGGAAAGGATTTTTCTGACGGGAATGTTTCCCGTTCCGTGAAGCGGTGTATAGACTATCTTCAGATCGGATTTCTCATTGTAAAGTGAAAGAGCTTTACACTCGCTGAGAAAATGCTCAACGACACTGTCCGGAATATACTCAAACAGTCCTTTTTTCTCCGCCTCGTCAAGGTTCATCCTTTTGATGTTTCCGATATCTTCCACCGCGTTTACATATTTAATAAGTTCATCTGCGTAAACGGGAGTAAGCTGACAGCCGAGACGGTCATATACTTTATATCCGTTGTATTCTTAGGATTATGGCTTGCGGTAACAACTATTCCGGCGTCACAGCCGAGATAACGCACGGCAAATGACAGAACAGGTGTCGGCTCAAGGGTCGGGAAAAGATACGCCTTGATACCGGAAGCGGCAAGCACCTGAGCGCACACTTTTCCGAAATCGGATGAATTGTTTCTCGAATCGTAAGCGATTGCGACGCTTTTTCCTCCGGATGAAAGAAGAT
>JAFWRV010000257.1 GCA_017519685.1 Clostridia bacterium | reverse complement strand
TTTTCTTGCGCAGGGATTAAGATTCAGGAATACATCCGCGGCGGAATAGAGAAGAAGTCCCGCTGTGGTTGAGTTGCCCGTTTTGCTCTCAAGCAGCGTGTCGAGATCATAGTCATAGGTGTAATCCATAAGATAGTAGCCGTCGGCGGCTTTGGTAACGGATTTAAGCGACTCAATCCGCCCGCTTCCGAAGCCGGCAAAGGAGCCCGAAAAAGCTATTCCGGCGGAAACTATCAGAGAAACCGCTTTTGTAAAAAGGTTAAATGAGAGCATTGATTCTCCTCCTTGTATCTGTCTGAGCCGGTTTATCGCGACTCGTGTTTTTTAATTTAACAGTATTATAACCCGAAACACCGCAAACAGTCAATAGCTTTTACGGGCACCGGTGAGCCGGCTGATTTGCTGTTTTAAAAATCAATCAATAATATTATTTCCGCGCTGTATTAATTAAATATTGCAAACGTTTTGGGCTTGTGATAAGATAAATAAAAAAATTATCGGGAGGCTGCTGTGAAAAAAGAATATTCAGGCATACCGATGAGGTTTGCGCACACCGGTGTCACTCAGTTTGCGCCGGAAAACACTCTTGAGGCGTTCAAAAAAGCCGCCGAGCTCGGCTGCGAAGGTATTGAGATGGATATACAATTAAGCGGTGACGGTGAAATTATAGTCACTCATAACGGCGATATGGGTTATATGACTTTTGAGGAGCACAGGGACTCGCTCAGAGATATGACCGCTGAGCAGATAAAACAATTTGACATTCCTTACCGCAACGCGCTCAAGCTTAAATATCCGCCTTATCCCTGGACCGAACACGCGGGCGGCCGCCGTATGATTTGCCCGCCGGATTATCATGAAGACAGGGTTACGCATCTGATTACATTTCCCGAATTTGACAAATGGCTCTCAACCGTTGACTACGAGCTGAACGTTGAGGTTGAATTCAAGCGCAAGGGTATGTGTCCCAGAATGGATGAGATACTCGCGGAATCGTCAAATGTTTCAAGATACATCTTTTTCTCCGGGGATTTTGACGTGCTCGAGGAAATGCAGGAGCATTACCGCGTCAACGGCAAACCGGAGGGTCTCCGTCTGGGCGCCAATATCCGCTTCATCACGGATTATACGATGGATTTTGTCCGCCGTTCGGATTTGTGGGAGGTCGGTCTCAATGACGCGGCGTTCACAAAAGAAGATGTGGATATGTTTGAATCCATGGGAATACATGTATTTTCAAACCTGGGAGATTATCCCGAATGGTGGAAGCAGATATGCGAAGCGGGCGTAACCGGATTCAAGACAAATTATCCCGACGCCTATACCGAATGGTGGGTTGCGGAAAACTCATAACGAAGCCGGAGGCTGAAGAATGATTGCGCTGATTATCAAAAGGATTACGGTGATATTTATGGCTCTGATTTCTCTGTTCAACGCAAACAGTACCGGGAAATACGCTGATTACTGCGGTGATTATGATTTCCCGAGAATATCGGCGGATAATCAAAAACCGGGAACCGTAAGAATTATGTCCTTCAATATCCGCTGCGGGGATGTCAACGGTGTTCAGGTTCCCGACAGAATCGATATAGGAATCCGTCAGATTAAAGAGGTTATGCCGGATTCGCTCGGTATTCAGGAAGCGACTCCCGAATGGATGAAAGCGCTTGATAAAAAATTGCCGCTTTACGGGTGGGTCGGCCTTGACAGAGAAAAAGGCGTTTCTCCGCTGAAAAACGGCGAATCCTGCCCGATTTTATACCTGAAAGCAAAATATACGCTTGAAGACAGCGGCAATTTCTGGGTATCCGATACTCCCGATGTGCCTTCAAAAGGTCCGGGCGCGGGATGCATCAAAATCTGCACCTGGGTTAAGCTCAAAGACAGACTCACCGGAAAAGAGTTCGTTCATGTGAATACGCATTACGATCATGTTTCCGAAGAGGCAAGAGTGCAGGGAGCGCTGATTGTCACCCGGTTTATAAATGAACATTTTCCGGGTGTTCCGACGGTCTTCACCGCGGATATGAACACAACGGAAAAAGGCGAAGCTTACGCGACAATGACCGAAAATCTCACCGACACGCGCTTTGCCGCAAAGGATTGCAAAACCTACGGCACTTTCCACGCGGGAAAGAATCCTGCGGATAATAAGGATTATTATATTGACTTTTTACTCTGCTCGGACGGGTTTTCCGTTGACGCCTACCGCACGGTAACAAAAGGTGTTGACGACAGATTTGTTTCCGACCATTTCCCGATTTACGCCGACCTGATACAGAATTGATAATTTTAATAAGACATCTGCCTTTAAGGCGGGTGTCTTTTTTGCTGCTTGTCTGCGGAGTTCAGCCGTATGTTTGCCGACAGCTTTTTTAACAAATAAACGGCGTAATTTATAGTTACTTTTTCAGTTGAATAGTCTTTGCGCTTATTGTATAATTAATTATCTGTTTTATTATAGCAAATCACATAAAGAATTGAGGCGAAGAAATGTCAGAAAACGAAACGATTGAAGTGACCGGTGAGGAACAGGTTGCTCAGGCGGAGGAAACCGGCAAAAAATCGCTTGCCGGCAAAATAGCCGACCTTATAAACTCGGTGCGGATGAACTGGAATATGCCGAAACCCGGCGAATACACTTCCATCAGGGAGTTTATGTCCTATTGCCTGGGAATCATGGGCGTATGCGCTTTCACGTTTATATGCAACGATACCGTATCCTTCACAGCCGGTTATCTTTGCGGCTCCATCTTTGAAATAAAGATGATGGACTTCACGATTATCACCTTTATTGCGCTGATAGTCAAATACGCCACGCTCTACATTGAATCCATACAGATGACCATATTTGAAAATCTCGGCCATCTTTCAAAGAAGAAGACAAGAACATCGCTGATTGCTTTCGCAATCTGCCTGATTGTCGGTATCGGATTCTATTTCATTCCCTCAAAGCCGTTTGAGGGCATCATCAAGGGACTGCCCCAGATTATCGCGAATATCCTTGTGGTGACCGGTGTCGGCGGACCCGTGAACTGGTTTCTGAGAAACAAGCTCTGCCGCAAGTACGGCAGATATAAGCCGTTCCTTGTTTTTTACGGTATTCCCATCACGATTATTACCTGTATAATCCCGTTTGTTCCGACTACTCTTGATTATACGGTCAAGCTTGTGGTGCTCCATTTCCTCTTTACGCTCAGAGGAAGATTCTCGGCAATTTATTATGATAACCCGAAGGCGATTGTCGCCCTCATTACTCCCAACACGATAGAGAGGCAGAAGTATCTCTCAATCGGCGCGGTTTTCCTCGGACTGCTCCGTTCCATTTTCCGCATAATCTTCCCGATTATGATAAGGGCTACCGGCGGTCTGCTGTCTATCCGTTCATATCAGGTGTTCGTTCCCATTCTCGCGATAGTCAGCTGCGCCATGGCATTCTTTATGATAGGCGTCAAGGAGAGAGTCGCCGCCAATGAGGACCACAGTCACAAGATTGAATTCGGCAAGAGCGCGAAAACTCTTTTAAAGAACAAATATTTCTGGATAGTAAATATCGCAGGGGTATTCGGTCTGTGGAACGCGATTGCCGACGGCGTTATAAACTATACCCTCGTTTATTCAATGCGTATCGAATGGATTACCGGTCTGCTTTCAATTGCCGGTATCACCTCGGTTGTGGGCAATCTTTCAATGCCCGCGCTTGTCAGACGCTTTGAGAAGCGGAGCATCATACTGTGTATGAGGGTTATCTGGGTGCTCGTTACCGCGGGCTATCTGATAGGTCTTCATAACGGCAACAGTGTGCCGATACTCGCGTTTTTTGTGTTCCTGCGCTCCGCTATATCGGCGGGATGCGGAGGACTTACAGACGGCCTCAACGCCGATATTCTTGACTATCACCAGTGGAAAACAGGCGAGAGAGCCGATAATATGATAGGTATTTTCGGCTGGTTTACGACTCCGATTACCACCTTGCTCGGCCTTGTCGCTCCCGCAATTCTCAGGACTTTCGGTCTGACGAGCGACTGGGATGTACTCTTTGACAGCGCCGTTTTCAGCCATGTTATGTACACCTATGTTATTCTCGGATGCGTCGGTCTTATACTCTGCACGATACCGTTTATTTTCTATGATCTCACAAGAGAGATGCATGATAAATGCGTTGCCGAGATTGCCGCGAGAGAGGCGGCGCTTAAAGGCGTAAGCGAATCCGGAGATGAAGAAAATGTCAGCGTGGAGGTGACGGAGCAATGAAAAAAGCTGTTGCTGTAATTCTCGCCGCCGTGTCGGCGCTTCTGATGTTCTCCTCCTGCGGCATAAACCTCGATTTCAACGCCGTCGCGATTAAATACAAAGAGGTTGAAGGCGGTATGACCGTTTCGGGTTATACCGATAAGACCACGGTTACCGCGATTACGATTCCCGATGAGATTGACGGAAAGCTGGTTGTTTCCGTCAGCGATTTCGGTGTCTGCAACGCTGAGTCACTGACAGAGATTACGATAGGCAAAAACGTCAGGGAGATAGGCACCTGGGCATTCACAAACAATCAGCACCTCAAAAAGTTCAATGTTGACCCGGAAAACGAGAATTTCGTTTCCGTTGATGGCATTCTTTTCACAAAGGATATGAAGACGCTGTGCTTTTATCCCTGCGGAAGGAACATCAACTTTGACAAATACGGTCAGCCCGAAAAGGATGACAACGGTGAGAATATCATCACAACCTATGATATCCCCGACGGTGTCAGAGTCATACGCTCTAAGGCGTTTTACAAATGCTACTATGTCAATATCACCTCGTTCCCCGATTCAATTGAAAGAATCGAGGAGAAGGCATTCCACCGCACAAGCGCGCTGACAAACTTTAAAATGCCCGCCGGTTTGAATTATATCGGCAAGGACGCCTTCGCTTATGACGATAAACTGACTGAGCTTACGATTCCGTCAAAGATAAAAGAGATAGGAGAATACGCCTTCTTTAACTGCACGGCGATGGAGAAGCTCACCGTTGAGGCGAAGGAGGAAGACCTCGTTCTCGGCAAAAAATGGCAGCCGACGGGCAAGGGCAAAATCCTCGATACCTGTGAGGTAATATTTACGAAATAAAATCAGAAACGGACTTTCACTTTCCGGTGAAAGTCCGTTTTGCGGTATGGTAAAATTATGTGAATGTCATTCGTCAGTTTTGAGGAAAGTGTCGCGGATTGCCTCAAGATAACCGTATCCGTAAAGGTCATCGGGCTCAAGGTAGCTTGTTTCGGTCCATTCATTCCAGCTGTTGACGGTTATAAGCGGCGCCCGCAGTGTCCCGTTTTGAATACCGGTGTCGGTGAATTCTTTCAGCAGTCTGCACGCTTCAAGCACCCTGCCGGGCGTGTTGCCCGTCACAACGCCGGGGACATAATCAATGAAGCGGACATTGTTGTCCCAGCCGAGCGAAAGGTTCGGATAGTACGCAACGGAATCGCTTTTTGCGAATTGCTCCAGGTGATTCATATATTCTTTTGTCAGCGCGCCGTAATCGCCGTCAAAGTCCACCGAGCCGCCCCAGTTGTAGTTCGTGACCGAGTCAACGCCGAGGTAAGCGTAGATTTGCTGTTTTGTCGCGCCTTTGTTTTCATCGTCATCGGGCAGCCAGTCATAATTCTGATAATTCCAGTGAACGAACTGAAGATGAAGGTCGGGAAATCCCGCCGCTTTGACCTGACTGCGGAATTTTTCAATCGCGGCGCGGCATGCCTGAGTCGTTCCGAAACAGCGTATGAAATTATGCGGATCGAAAATCATATATACCGGACATCCGTCGATGAGATAATAGTTTTCGCGGCTGAAATACCGTTTAATTGTGCGCCTGCAGATATAATCAAACATGTCGGGAGTGATTACGCCGCTCCAGACAACGGTTGAAAGGTCCGCCGAGTTGCGTTTATCCCAGAGGTATGTCGCGTTGTGATTTGCCCACATCAGATAAAAGCGCATTTCTTTATTGTTGCGCGCTTTGAGAAATCCGTCGTTGAGGCAGTTTTCAAGGAACGGACGGTTGTCATACCAGTACCAGTCATAAATGAAGGTGTTGACGCCGTAAGATTTCGCGCACTCAATCTGCTTTTCCATAACCGCGCTGTCGGCTTCGTTGACATAGCCCCAGAGAGGGCTGCGCGGCCAGGTGCATCCGGGATAAACTTTATCCTTCATATCCCTGACGGTCTGCCATTCCCCGATACCATCGGGCCAGAAAATTCGTGTGCGCGGCTCGTCGCCGGTGTATGACGGCCACACAAACGCTGCGATATCATACTGTTTCATATCAATCCCTCCGGGCTTTGTCTTGAGTCAACCTGTGAGGATATAATATCACAACTCAGCAGGCTTGACAAGAGCCGCGCAGTCAATCCGTATGAGAAAAAGGATTTTTACCGAAAGAGCATTATGCATTGAATATAGAATA
>JAFWRV010000256.1 GCA_017519685.1 Clostridia bacterium | reverse complement strand
AAGGTCGGCACTCAGGGCAAACCGCTCGGCGGATGCCTACGGAGTCCCCGCCTATACCCCGATATGCGAACAGAACAGAAGCGTCATACTTGATACGGATATCACGACGGACTGCGACGACGCAGGCGCCATGGCGGTTATGTTCCAGCTTCTCACTCGCTACGATTCAAAATTACTCGGTATCTGCAACTCCTCATCCGACCCGTACGCGAACGCGACAATAAAGGCGATATGCGAATATTACGGCACGGAGGAACCGTTTGTCGGTCAGCAGAAAATCAAAACCCTTCATACGGACGATTCAAAGTACACCTCAGCCGTAACCGCAAAATACTGCAAATATGAGGCGAGCGCGATTTCGTCAGTTGACGAGGTTGAATTCTACACAAAACTCCTCTCGCAGGCGCAGGACAATTCCGTAACGGTTATTTCAATCGGAATGATGACAAATATCAGCTCCGTGCTGAGCAAAAATCCCGAGCTGTTCAATAAAAAAGTTCACTCAATAGTCGCCATGGCGGGTAAATACCCGGGCGGCAAAGAATACAATATAAAAGAGGACCCGCTTTCGGCAATCAACGTGCTTGAAAACTACAAGGGTATTATCGTCTTCTCCGGATACGAGGTCGGTGACGGGCTCAGAACAGGGTATTTTGAAGAAGAAGAAAACAATCCCGTTTTTGACTGCTACAAGCTGCATTGCGGTGGCGAATTGCCTTATCTCAACAACAGTTTCGATCTGACTGCCGTACAGTACGCGTTTGAGGGAAACGGCTCTTTCTATGAGCTTTCAAAGCCGATGGATGTCAAAGTTGACGCCGAAGGCAAAATGATAACAAAGAAAGACAAGTTTTCACAGAGATATTTCATAATCAAAAAGGCGGCCGACGGCGACATAGCAGATTACCTCAACCTTCTTCTCGCGACTTCACCCGTGAAGCGTCACAAATCCGGCGGTGAAACAGAATGAGAATACTCGTTCTCTCGGATTCCCACGGTCACTTTTATGAATTGATGAAAATAATCGACAGACACCGTGACATAAATAAAATCATATTTCTCGGTGACGGTGAACGCGACTTTGACCTTCTGAAAAAAGAAAAAGAAATCCTGATGGTAAAAGGCAACTGCGACTTCGGCTCGCAGCTGCGTACAATTGAGCTTGACAGGATTGAAGATAATCTGATTATGGCCTGTCACGGGCACACGTTTGAGGTGAAATACTCAAACTCTCTCCTGCTCCGGCGCGCCGGAGAGCTCGGCGTCAGGCTCGCTCTTTACGGTCATACGCATGTTCAGTCGCTCGAATATACAGACGGGATTTATCTTTTCAATCCGGGTGCCGTGGCAAACGGTCAGTACGGTATTGCCGATATAACAAAAGACGGAATAGTCATAAGTGAAATGATTATTGACTGACACAGCATATCAATTAAAAACAAATCAGCTGCCGCGGGTTTAATCTGCGGCAGCTTTGTTATTATCGGTTTTTCCGTATCTTTTTGATAAAATATGATAAACCGTGAAGAACACCGGTATCAGGAATATATCCGCCGCTATCCAGGCGGAAGGATTCGCGATACACACCGCGGCATAACCGTAACGCGGAATTACCGCGAAACTCATCGCCGCTCTCGCGAGAAGCTCAAACAGCCCCGCCGCCATCGCGGGAAGACTGTAACCGAGTCCCTGGATTGAGTTTCTCAATGTGAACAGCACCGCGAGAACCGGGTAGAATATACAGCAGGTGCGCAGGAATCTTGCGACCATGGCGATAACCTCCGTCTGACCGGGCGGCACAAAAAGAGACGCCAGATACCCGCCGAGGAAAAACGCCACGGAGATTGACACAACACAGTAACCCAAATCAAGCATAACCGCGTTTTTGATGCCCTGCTTAATACGGTCAAGACGCTTCGCTCCGATATTCTGTCCGCAGTATGTCGCCATCGCGACTCCTATCTGTTC
Organism: Clostridia bacterium; assembly: GCA_017519685.1. GTDB lineage: Bacteria > Bacillota > Clostridia > Oscillospirales > Acutalibacteraceae > CAG-177. Next base: position 12,462 of record JAFWRV010000256.1, on the reverse strand, counting down.
CGACGGGAGAATCAGCATAAGCTGGATTTTACCCGCGACTGTCACCGCCGCTATCGCATTGCTCCCGAGAGTGTTGACCGCCGACTGGAGCATAATCGAGCCGATTGCGGTAACGGAAATCTGAAGCGCCATGGGCAGACTGATTGCAAGCAGGCGTCCGCAGAGTTTACCGGATATGCGGGCTTCCTCTTTGCTGAAATGCAATATTTTGAATTTGAAAATTATGATAATCAGAGCCGCAACAGCCGAAATCGCCTGCGCTATAACCGTGGCAATCGCCACACCCTTGCACGCCATCTTGAGAACAGTGACAAAATACAAATCGAGAACTATATTGAACAGGGATGAGAAGATAAGCAGTATAAGAGGAGTTCTGCTGTCGCCGAGCGCTCTCATGACACCTGCGAAAAGATTATAAAAGAACGTTACCGTAAGGCCGAGGAAAACAGTTCCGATATAGTCGTATGCCATATCAAAAATTTCATCGGGAGTGTTCATCACTCTCAGAACAGACGGAGTCAGGAAAAACATTACCGCGGTCAGAACGGCTGAGCCGGCGGCGCTCAGGAAAACAGCGTTAGCGAAAAGTTTTCTTAACTTTGTTTCGTTTCTCTCTCCGAATGCCTGTGAAATCGGAATTGCGAGGCCGGTTTCAAATCCTGTCACGAAACCGATAATCAGAAAGCTGATGGCGCCTGTCGAGCCGACCGCGGAAAGCTCGGCTGTTCCGGCAAATCTGCCGACAATGATACTGTCCACCATATTATAGAGCTGCTGAAAAAGCTGGCCCAGCATAAGCGGCAGACAGAATGAAACTATCAGTTTTACCGGTTTTCCCCGTGTCAGATCCTTAACCATAGACGCCTCCGTAAGTCTGATGAATTATATATTATCCGCCGTTCATTGTCAATCACCGATTTTTCCGGAGTGTAAAATAATATTTTTATTTTATTATTGAATTGATAACAAGTTTGTGATAATATATTTGAGAAATACCGCAAAACGGTATCTTATCAGATAATATGTTATCCTGAAAGGAAGATTTCTTATGAAACAGTTAAAAATCGGTATCATCGGCGCAGGTCGCATCGGTTCACTTCACGCAAAATCAATCACCTATAATGTTCCCACCGCAACAGTCGTCGGTATCACCGACGTTTTCAAGGCAAACGCCGAGAAAGTTGCCGCGGAACTCAATATTCCGAAGATTTACGCGGATTACAAAGAGATGCTCGCTGACCCCGAGGTTGAAGCGGTTCTCGTCTGCTCCTCAACCGACACTCACGCGGATATAGCGATTGAAGCGGCAAAAGCCGGCAAACATGTTTTCTGTGAGAAGCCCGTTGACCTGACTCCCGAAAAAGTCAGAGCGGTAATTGATACCGTCAAGGAATGCGGAGTAAAACTCCAGGTCGGTTTCAACCGCCGTTTCGACCATAACTTTGCCAATGTCAGAGCAATGGTAAACGAAGGTAAAATCGGAGACGTTCACATCGTCAAAATCACATCGAGAGACCCTGAGCCTCCCAAGGCGGAGTATTCGGCAGTCAGCGGCGGTATGTTCCTCGATATGACAATCCATGATTTCGATATGGCGCGCTTCCTCGCAGGCAGCGAAGTCACCGAAGTTTACGCGAACGCGACCTGCCTTGTTGATCCCGCAATCGGTGAAGCGGGCGACGTTGACACAGCGGTTATCAGTCTTAAATTCGCAAACGGCGCTGTCGGCGTTATCGACAACAGCAGAAGAGCCGCCTACGGTTATGACCAGAGAATCGAAGTATTCGGCAGCAAGGGCGCCGCGGTAGCGTCAAACGACACTCCGACCAACGTTGTATTTATGGGAGCGGACGGCGTCGTTGCCGACAAGCCTCTCTATTTCTTCCTTGAGAGATATATGCAGTCATTCCGCGACGAAATGCTTCAGTTCGTTGACGCGGTTCTCAATGACAAGCCGACACCTACAACCGGTGAGGACGGACTCAATTCAATCCTTGTTGCTCTTGCGGCTAAAAAATCGGTTGCGGAAGGCAGACCGGTCAAACTCAGCGAGATGCAGTAATCAATTAATGCAGACGGGTACCGGATTACGGCACCCGTCTTTGTAAAAGGTGATAAAATGGGTTTATACTATCTTAAAATATTCAAACTTGTTTCCGGACTTTTGAGCGCGGTGCTTATTCCGCTGATAATACTTGTGGTTTATCCGATTATCGCGGGTCTGTTTATTCCGAAAAAGCTCAAAGAAGAAAAGCCCGAAAACCACTCCCCGTTCTTTGCCTCAGGCAAGGCGCAGATAGGCGCTCACAGAGCCGGCGCCGGAATCGCTCCTGAAAACACGCCTATGGCATTTGATATTTGCCTCAACAATCCGGATTTCAAGGTGCACGAGCTTGAATTTGACCTTCACAGGACCAAAGACGGAAAGCTGATACTGCTTCACGACAAAACGCTTGACCGCACCACAAATGCCGTTGAAATCTACGGGCGTAAGAATATCCTCCCGTCGGAACTCACCTATGAGGAAATCAGCAGACTCAACCCCGGCGAGAATTTTGTCGCGGATGACGGAAGTATGCCGTTCAAAGGTCTTCGCGGTGATGACATTCCGGCGGATCTGAGAATCCCCCTTCTTGAGGAAATAATCGATAAAATCGAATCCCGCGGCGAATATCTTTACAGTATAGATATAAAGGACAGCGGCGAAACCGGAATGAAGGCGGCGGACGAGCTCATCGAGCTCATCAACAAAAAAGGCATAGCTGACAGAGTTATGGTCGCCACATTCAACACGGATATAACAAAGTATCTGACAAAATTCCATCCGGAAACCCAGCGTTCAATCGGCGTGCGCGAAGGAATCATATTCTACTTTGCCTACGCTTTCAATTCAAAACTCGAAAAAGACGACCTCGGATTCAAAGCCGTTCAGATTCCCGCTAATCAATATGTAATTCTCCGCCCCGCGACGGAAAGATTCATCAGATACTGCCACAAATACGGCATAGCGGTTCAGTTCTGGACAATTGACGACGAGAAGGAAATCAAACGTCTCAACGATATCGGCGCCGACTGTATAATAACAAACGTTCCCGATAAGATGTATAATCTGCTTTATAAAGATCAGTGACATACTGACATCAGCAGCAAAATTAAAAAAGCCGCCGCCGCAGTTTTCAAAACTGCGGCGGCTTTTATCATCTGTCTCTTAAATGTGAAGTGTTTCGAGGAACTTCTGAATGAATGCGAGAATTCCGGCAGCTTCAAACTCACCGAGGAAAGCTGTGATATTCTTCGCAAGCTCAACTGCAAGAGCACCGATAGAAGTAAGATCCATAGTTCGAACCTCCCTTGGATTAAATGGGTATTTGCTGAAATTATAGTAGCATATAATCTGTGATTTGTCATTAATCAATCTTATGAGTTTGTCTAAATCAGCCGCAGAGAAGTTCGTTTACCCTCTCTCTGAGTGACAGCAGCCATTCATCGTCGTGAGGATAGTTTTCCATGCTTATATCGCCTGTAAGCTCAAGGACTTTTTCCCTGCCCTCTTTCTCTTCAAGCGCCCTCAGAGCGGCAAGGTCGCAAAATCCTTCATAGAGGACCTTCAGTCTCAGCGAGCATATCGCCTCGCCGTCTTTTCCCGGATAAACGATGAATGAGTCTCCCGACGGAAAAGCTCCGCCGGCGTCGGTGACTTCATACGGATTGATACGCTTTAATGACAGACTTGTATTGTAAAAATTATATCCCCACTGTAAAAAACCGCTCGCGTTGTATCTGTACAGCAGGACTCCGAGCACACGGTTTCTCAGTGAAGGCATGGCGATAAATCTGTTTGGAAGGTTACAGTTGCCCTGACCGCAGCAGTAATAAGTCCACAGCGGATCCGCCTTGCCGTAAAACGTTTCGATTCTTCCGACTGACGGAACGGGAATATCAACCGAGCCGGACTTATAGAAATCATATTCCGAAAGAGCGTCCATAACCTTATAACCGGGAAAGATTTCACGGATGAGTTTCGCCCTTTTGCGATAAACCTTAAGCTGATCCCCGGACGGCTCGTCGGATATATGAATAAATACATTGTCACGCATTCCGTTGCCGTCTATGAACTTCCTGAGCGCGCGGCTGAACTGTCTGAGAAAATCATCATATTTTTTTGATGACGTTCTTGTCTTCCAGCCGAATATCTTTTTCTCCCTGCCCTTGCTGTCGGTCGCAACGATTTTGGGCGCGTGTTTCGCTCCCCACTGTGTAAAGAAATGGCAGAGCTCAAAATATTCAATGCCGAGTGAACGGCATATTTCAACCCACTTGCGAAGGCGCGAAAAATCAAATGTATATCTGCCGCCGTTAACCCTGACTCCGATCAGCTGAACCGTGGTTCTCTCCCCTCCCGGAACCGTATCGAGCGCGGGAGTGAAAAGAGGGGTCAGAATACAGTTCTGCCCGTGCAGTGACGCGGTTTTCGCGAAATTGCCGAAGATTCTCCAGAATTCATCGGTAAACGGCTCAACATTGTAATAATCGCAGACAGCGTCGCAATGAAACCAGTTTGTGTAAACAATCTTTTTATCGGGCAGCGAAAAATCTTTTATATCAAGCGAAACTTCCTTAACAATGTCATTAAGTCTGATAACAACGGTTTTTCCACCTGTCATATTGCCGCCGGGCGCGGCTTCAAACCAGAATGAATACCAGACGCCCGCTTTCGCCTGTGTCTTATTCACGGGCATAAGGATATCGGGATAGTTTCCCGACGTTTTTCTGAGATAATAATCATCGGAGTTTTCAAAGGCGGCAAGCCCTACGGGAACATCTTTAACCGCGTACACAGCCGTACAGCCGCTCATTTCCCCTTCAACCGACGCGGTAACATCGGTGTCGGTATCGGAGCAGAAGGCCGCCTGAAATGATATACGCTCATTTTTAAGCATGGAATATGACGCGCGCTCTGCCGAAACGGGTTCTTCATCGGCAAAAACCTTTGCGAGAGAGGACAGTATTTTTACTTTAAGCATAAAATCACCTTAAAAAAGCCACCCGCAGGAGTGCGGGTGGTTCAATATTGTGTCTTTGATTATTCCGCTTCTTCGGGAATATCCGATGTGCAGTGCGGGCACTTGGTCGCGTCAAGAGCGATTTCACTCTTGCAGAACGGGCAGACCTTTGTTGTCGGCGCTTCTTCAACTTCTTCAGCAGGCTTTTTGACTTTCGCGCTTGCCTTGTTAATTGCCTTGACAATGAAGAAGATAACGAGTGCCATAATAAAGAAGTTGATAATGGCACTGATGAATGTACCGTAATTGAGAGTTGATGCGCCGGCTTCGACCGCTTCTTCAAGAGTCGCGTAATCCTTGCCGTCAAGCGCGATAAACCAGTCTGTGAATTTCATGCCCTTGGTTGCGAGAGTAATTACGGGCATAATAATGTCGTTGACGAGTGAGCTGACTATTGCCTGAAACGCGCCGCCGATGATAACGCCGACTGCCAGGTCAATAACATTGCCTCTCATAATGAATTCTTTGAATTCTGAACGTAATCCGCCTGCTTTTGCCATAATGTCATCCTCCGTTTTTTTATTGAATCAATTCTAATACAAACTATTCTAAAAGTCAACACCTTCAAGATTAAAATCGGGAATAAAAATCTCATCTCCCGATGACTTTTCCTGGAAAAAACAGTTTTCAAAGCCGAGACCTGAAATATACTTTCTGACTATTGAATACTCCCTTGACGAAAGGCGCCTGTCAATCGGCTTCATTTCCTTTGCCCTGCCGTAAGGTGTGTATTGCCTCATAACGCTGATATATGTTTCGGCTGACAGATTTTCCGCGACCCAGGAGAAAACCTTTTCCGCCTGGGATATATTGCCGGGAAGCACCATATGGCGCACGATTATTCCTTTTTTCGCGATCCCGTTTTCATCCGTTACGAGGTCTCCGGTCTGCCGGTACATTTCCCTGACAGCCGCTGAAGCGACTTCAAAATAATCGGGCGCACCCGAATATTTCAGGGCGGGCGCCTCATCGAAATATTTAATATCCGGAAGATAGATATCCACCAGTCCCTCAAGGGATCTGATTACGTCGGCCTTCTCGTAGGATGAGGTATTGTAAACAACCGGCACCGGGGAATGATACTTTTCGAGCGTGCGTTTTATCATCGGCGCGTAATGTGACGGAGTGACCAGATTGAGATTGTGAACACCTTTGTCAATCAGTCTGTCAAAGATTTTCATAAGCTCCGTTTCCGTAACTTCTTTTCCGAAAGCGCCGTGGCTTATCCGGGTATTCTGACAGTAAACGCATTTTAAGTTACATCCGGAAAAAAAGACGGCTCCGGAACCTTTTGTACCGCTCAGCGGCGGTTCCTCCCAGAAATGAGGCGCCGCCCTGGCGATTCTGTATTTTTCTCCTACCGAGCACACTCCTTCGGACACGCTTCTGTCAACTCCGCAGTTTCTCGGGCACACCGTGCATATCAGAGCCGCCGCCTCCTTTCGCGCAATATATAATCAATACTTGCATTATTATTAAAATAAGTATATAATGTATTTTAACTACTGTCAATATAAACAGAGGTTATTTATGAATAAGAAAATAATTATCATACTTTCGATAGTTGCCGTTGCCGTACTTGTTGCCGGCGCCGGCACGGCGGCATTCCTGAGAGGGCGCAATACCAAAGCGCCCGAAATCACGGATACGGCAACCGTTACCGACGCTACCGCATCGGATTCGGATTACGGCGAAACAGTCGGCCGTGAAAAGACCGCTTTTCCCTCCTCGCCCACAGCCGTGATTTTTGACGAAACCGGCGAGGGCTCATCTGAAAAAATCGCGAAGCTTCCGTCATACGGCTTCAATTCCGTTATTTTTGATTATACTCCCGATAAACAGGAAGAAACCGCGGCGGCACTTACCGAAGCGAGAAGCGCCGGCATATATTCCGGAATCAGGGTTGACTCCGCCGACATCGCTTCATTCATTGATTTCTTCAACGCTAGCAATCCCGATTTTGTCATTCTCTCCGGACTTGATGAGTCAAAGGAAGAATTCGTCACCTCCGCCGAAACGGAGATATCGGAGCTCAAAGCCATTGACGCCGCGGTGTCTGTCGGAGTTGAGCCCGCGCAGGTCAAATCCGTTGCCGAGGTATTCAAAAGCACATCCGCTCTTAAAACATTGGATTTCATCTTCGTAAACCAGAAGGATACGAAGCTTTCCGATTTCACGTCCGCTTTTTCCGCCTGGTGCGACTGTCCGTTTGACATCAGAATCTGTCATTCGCTCGATAAACTTTCATCGCTGACACAGGAAACATCGCAGAATTTAATTGACTCCGTTTCATCTGTCGCCGAAAACACACAGTGCAGAATGCTTGCTTTTACTCCGTATTCGGAGATAGTCTCCGCGAAGAGCACCTACGCCGATACAGTCAGAAGCTATATTCTCAAGCGTGAAAACTATCTTCAGGATAAAGAGTTTTCCATTTCAAACTACAATTCAAACAATATAACCGTCGAGCAGTCAACGGTTGTATTCAAGGGAACAAGCAGTCCTCTCAGCGAACTCAAATGCAACGGAAAAGCGCTCACGGTCGCCAGAAACGGCGATTTCAGCGTTGACTGCAAACTCAATCCCGGTCCTAATACAGTCAAATTTGAGCACAAGGGCAAAACCTATACATATAACGTCACATACAAAGTCAGGATAATAAAAAGCATTTCACCGAGCAACAAGGTTAGCATTCCCGGTGAAATGGATGTCGAATTCACCGCGACGGCTCTCAGCGGCTCAACGGTTATTCTGAAGCTCAACGGCAGTTCATACAATATGAAGGTCGCGTCGGATGACAGCGATGACGATTCAAGGGATTCCGCGTCCGAGTTTGTCACTTACAGGGCAACGGTCACAACGCCGGCGGGCAAATCCGTTTCACAGGACCTCGGCAAATACACGGTCAGCGCAAACTACAAAGGTCTCTCCGAAAGCAAAACGGGAGCGCGTGTAGTCGTCACGGCAAACGAGGTTGTCACGGAGCCCGAAACCACCGCGCCGACTCAGCCCGAAACCGAAACTACAACCGCGGTCACCACGGTCAGGGAAACCACCACAAGATATTCACAAAGGACCGCAACCACTCTGCCGTCTCCCTCGGATGAAACCGGTCAGGATATTGCGAACACAAGCGCGCAGGCTCAATCCGAAGCGATGACATCAACTCAGGCGCCCACCGAAACTCAGGAGCAGCCGCAGAAAAAGAATTCAATGCAGAAATATTCTTACACCTCCGACTACGGTCTCGGCAGCGCGAAAATCGTTGAAATAACAGGCGATTACATCGAGGTTTATCCCGGCAAAAGCAACACCTCCACTCTTTCGGTTCCCGACTGTACGCCTCTTCTCAAGGGTACCGTTGACTATTACAGCAAGAGCGCCACTCTCGATGACGACACCTATTATTATCTCGCGTCGGGTTACAAGGTGCCGACAAGCAGAGAGGATAATCTTGCCGGCGGCAAGACAACCGTTTCTCAGCTTAAACTCGTGAACGGCTACAAGATGCCGTCAAACAATATCGAAATTCTCTCAAGCTCAACAAATAACGGCAGGACCGTCATACGCCTCGCGATGAACAGGAAAGTCGTTTTCAACGCGAAACTGACCGGCCAGAGTTATTCGGATAACGGCTCGGGAAGAATTGTTAAAGTAACGGGCGTAAACTGCACCGGAATACAGTTCACTTTCTACGATACAACCAGAATCGGCGGAAATCTCAATTTCAGTAATTCTCTTATAGCAAACGGAAAAACTTCCGTTTCAGGCGATACCGCTACAATGTCGCTCAATTTCCTTGAGGCAGGCAAATTCTACGGCTATCACGCCGAGTACGCCTCCGACGGATGCCTTGAAATCACGATAAAGAGAAAGCCCTCATCGCTTTCGGGCTGCACGGTAATGCTTGACCCCGGCCACGGCGGAAGAGACGGAGGCGCCGCCTGCGTTGTTTCATCGGGCAGCTGGAATGAAGCGTCAATCAACCTGTCTATCGCCACCAAGGCAAAAGAGTATCTTGAAGCCGAGGGAGCGACTGTCATAATGACAAGAACGTCAAACACGTTTTTAAGTCTTGCGGACAGAAACGCTCTTGTAAGGTCGCGGCATCCGGATTTGTTTGTCTCGATTCACTGCGACGCCTCGGGCACTTCCTCATCGGCTTACGGAACCACCGCCTACTATTACAGAGCGTATTCACAGCCACTCGCGAAATGCGTTCACGATGCGCTCGTTTCCGCTTACAATAACCAGATTTACGCGGGACTCGGCAGGACCAAATCCGATAAGGGAACCCTCTTCGGCGCTTACAGAGTCGCGAGAGTTGAGGAATGCCCGTCAATCCTCGTTGAGTACGGCTTCGTTACAAACACTGCCGAGTGTCAGGCGCTCGAAAACTCAACTTCGAGAGACGCTCTCGCAAAAGCAACGGCAACAGGAATTAAAAACTATATTTCAAGGTACTGATTATGACCAGGAATATTCTTATAAAACCCGCGTCCGGAAACTGCAACCTGAACTGTTCTTACTGCTTTTACCGTGACGAAATGAACAGCCGTATGTCCGGCGCGCCCGGCATAATGTCATTTGAAACAGCGGACACGATAATCAGCAGGACAAATAAGTTCTTCGGCCCCGAAGATATGATCAATTATACTTTTCAGGGCGGTGAGCCGCTTCTCGCCGGAAAGGAATTCTTCAGATATTTTGCGCGGCGGATAAAAGAAAGACCCCTTGTCGGCGGTCTGTCCGTACAGACCAACGGCACATTGATTGACGATGAATTCTGTGAAATTTTCAGTGAATACAATTTCCTTGTCGGTGTGTCAATAGACGGTCCGGAACACATTCACGACCCGCTCAGGAGCAACTCGTTCGCAGACGCCATGCGCGGAGTTGAGCTGCTGAGAAAGCACAATGTCAGATTCAACATTCTCAGTGTCATAACTTCAAAGACCGACGCTTCGGAACTTTACGCTTTCTATAAAGAAAACGGATTTGATTTCGTTCAGACAATATACTGCCTTGATCCGCTTGACGGAAAAAAATCGGATTACAGTCTTGACGCGAAATCCTTCGCGAGATTCAAAAAGCGTTTATTCAACAAGTGGTACGCAGATTATGAAAAAGAGGAAGACATATACATCCGCGAATTCACAAACCTGTTTTTAATGATATTCGATGACGAATATGAGGAATGCGGTACCGCGGGATTCTGCAGCCCGCAGCTTGTCATTGAAGCCGACGGCTCGTGTTATCCCTGCGATTTCTACTGCCTTGACAGATACAAGGTCGGCAACATCAGAGATATAAATATCGGAGATATTGAAAACAACAGCAAATACCGCGAATTTCTGAGCGAAGAACCTCCGGAAAACAAAATTTGCAGATTCTGCGAGGTTTCAGAATACTGCAACGGCGGATGCAAGCGTTACAGAAATCTCTACAACGAAATCGACGGTTACTGTCCGCAGAGAGAATTTCTCCTGCACGTTCTTTCAAAAATCAAAACAGATTAAACGGCAAATGCCGTAATATAGTGAGGTACTTATTATGAGCGAAAAGAAAAGAAGAATAGAAACATCCTGTGTTCAGGGAGGATACACTCCTAAAAACGGTGAACCGAGACAGATACCCATTATTCAGTCAACAACTTTCAAGTATGACTCGAGCGCCGATATGGGCAAACTCTTTGACCTTGAAGCATCCGGTTATTTCTATACCCGCCTTCAGAATCCGACCAACGATATGGTGGCGGCAAAGATATGCGAGCTTGAGGGCGGTTCCGCCGCTATGCTCACATCATCCGGTCAGGCGGCAAACTTCTACTCGATATTCAATATCGCTCAGTGCGGCGACCATGTTGTTTCGAGTTCAACGATTTACGGAGGCACTTTCAACCTGTTTTCCGTTACAATGAAGAAAATGGGCATTGATTTTACTTTCGTTTCTCCCGACTGTACGGAAGAAGAACTCAACGCGGCGTTCAGACCCAACACAAAGGCGCTCTTCGGCGAGACCATCGCCAATCCCGCGCTCACCGTTCTTGATATTGAAAAATTCGCTAAAGCGGCTCACGCGCACGGTGTTCCCCTCATTATTGACAACACCTTTGCGACTCCCGTAAACTGCAGACCAATTGAGTGGGGCGCGGATATTGTCACTCACTCAACCACCAAATATATGGACGGTCACGGCAGCGGTGTCGGCGGCGCAATCGTTGACAGCGGTAAATTTGACTGGACAAAGTACGCGGACAAATATCCCGGACTCTGCACTCCCGATGAAAGCTACCACGGCATTACCTATACGGAGAAATTCGGTCTCGGCGGCGCATTCATCACAAAGGCAACCGCTCAGCTCATGAGAGACTTCGGTTCAATCCAGTCTCCTCGGAACGCGTTTCTTCTCAACCTCGGCCTTGAAAGTCTTCACGTCAGAATCAAGAGACACTGCGAAAACGCTCAGGCGGTCGCGGAATTCCTTGAGAAGCACGATAAGATTTCATTCGTTACATACGCCGGCCTTCCCTCAAGCCCCTATTATGAGCTCGCGAAGAAGCTTATGCCCAACGGCACCTGCGGAGTCGTTTCGTTCGGCGTAAAGGGCGGAAGAGCCGCGGCGGAAAAATTCATGGGCGCGCTGAGAGTCGCGGCAATTGAAACTCACGTCGCGGACGCGAGAACCTGCTGCCTGCATCCCGCAAGCGCCACACACCGCCAGATGAATGATGAAGAACTTCTTGCCGCGGGCGTTTCTGCGGACCTCGTCAGATATTCCTGCGGACTTGAAAACAAGGACGACCTTATTGAAGATATCGCGCAGGCGCTTGATCAAATTTAAAACACGGAGGGCATTGGACAATGCCGATTAAAATTCCAAACGAATTACCCGCAACCAAAATACTCACGGAGGAAAATATCTTCGTCATGACCGAAACGAGGGCCATGACGCAGGATATCCGTCCCCTTCAGATACTGCTGCTTAACCTGATGCCGACAAAGATTGATACCGAAACTCAGCTTTCACGCCTTCTCGGTAACACTCCGCTTCAGGTTGAGCTGACACTAATTCACACCGAATCGCATAAATCAAAAAACACCAGTGAAGATCATCTGCTGTCATTCTACCGTGTCTTTGAGGAAATCAAGGACAGGTTCTTTGACGGAATGATTATCACCGGCGCTCCGGTTGAGCATCTTGAATTTGAAGAAGTCGAATACTGGGATGAGCTGTGCAGGATTATGGAATGGAGCAAGAGTCACGTTTACTCAACGTTTCATATCTGCTGGGGCGCTCAGGCGGCGCTGTATTATCATTTCGGCATTCCCAAGATTGAGCTGGAAGAAAAGCTTTTCGGTATCTTTCCGCACACGGCGGATTACAAGAAATCAATTTT
>JAFWRV010000255.1 GCA_017519685.1 Clostridia bacterium | reverse complement strand
GAGAAACAAAAGAAGCGTTTATCAGAGATATGGGCAACGGCTTTACCGAAGCGGAAGGTCTTTGTATAAGCGAAAGTGAAGGCAAAGTCTGTATTCATTATAATGATGTTTTATTCACTTCAAAAACTGTTATTAGATCATACAGTAACTAAAGTTGAACCTGAGAACGAAATTGTTGTAGTCATACTGACATTCCGATGACCGGAAGCAACAAAATAGTGGGTGTTGGAGTTTTTGCGGATGTTTGCAGTGCATTATCTGGATTGATTATTACAAAGAAAAAGAAAGTATAAATCTGTGTGAACTTCAAAAACGGATGTACCGATGCACCATCCGCAGGTACATCGGTACACCTGATTCTCAAGTCTGTTTTAAATTTTTTGACCTACGGTTGAAAGTACAAAAAGGAGTTTAAATGTGGGTAATAATATGCTATAATCAATTCAACAAATCGGAGTTTGTAAGAAAGAGAATGCCTTTTTGACGCAAATCAATGAAAGGAGTTCTATTCGGTAATGGAAATCAGGAAACAGAAAAAACGTATGGTAATCATAATCTTAACAGTACTTGTTGCAGTTTTTGCTGTCGGCGGCATCATAACGGCCATACAGTTAGGACAAATGAATAAGCTGAATGCGACAGCCTGCAACACTTCATATGGACAAAACCGTCTCGATGAATTAAAAAGTCAAGGCATTTCTGTTACCCGCACAATTTATTCCGATGATGAAATAAAAACCGACCCGGCAAAAGCGTTGGTGAAGCTTTACTGCTTTCCCAATCCTCAAAAGCAAAAGAGCAGATTTATAATAGTATGCCCCGGAGGAGCATATTCTGAATGCGCATTGAGTGTGGAGGGATATCCTCCTGCGGCTCAGTTGAATGAATTGGGTTATACCGCATTTGTTTTAGAGTATCGTGTCGGTAAAAACGGCGGGGACTTTGCTGCAGTTGACGACCTTGCCGCCGCAATTACATATATTACAGAGAGAGCAGATGAATTCAATGTAGAGCCGGAAAATTATGCTCTGTTGGGCTGTTCTGCAGGCGGAAATCTTGTTGGATTGTTTGGAACAGAGAAAAACGGTTACAGAAAATACGGTGTTCAAAAACCCTCGGTCATTTTTATGGGATACCCGTGGTGCAATCCGAATATCAAAAGCATTAATCCTGCCAAGATAATAATGTATGCAATTCTTAATTTCAGGGGATATAAGGGGTTGATCGGAAAAGGTGCAGCTGCCGCGGAGAAACAGCAGATGCGGATTCCGTGGCAGGTTACGGAAAACTATCCGCCCTGTTATATCATGCATGGCACGAATGACATTATTGTTCCGATCGGAACGCACTCCGATGTGCTGGCAGAGGCGCTTGATAAGAACGGCGTTTTGTTCTCATATGAAAGAGCCGACGGCGTGAATCACGGCTGCGGGATCGGTACGGGAACAACTGCTGAAAACTGGTTGTCCGGGGCTGTCACTTTCTGGGAGGAAAGAGTGCTGTCCGGCAACCTTTCAAAATAAGATCAATTAATGCTTTGAACTCGATAACTTCCGGTTTGCAGGGCAAAAAACATTTTAATAAGCATAGTGCCGCTCACTAATTGTGGGCGGCCTTATTACTATTATAGGAGGCTGATATATGTCAACCAAGACACAAATGTATTCAGAACTCGCGGAAAGGGCATCAAAAGAACTGATTCATTCCGTAAACGAATGGTGTATGTTTCTTAAAAGCCAGGCAAAGCTATATAAGTACCCATACGCTGATTAGCTGATGATTAACGCTCAGCGACCCGACGCTTCGCTTTGCCTTACCTTTGATGACCGGACGCAGACGATGAACAGATATATCCATAAGGGAGCCAAAGGCATCGGCCTTGTGGATTATTCCGGCGATTCACCGAAAATGAAATATGTATTTGATATTTCCGATACAAGTGAGAGATATAACTCAAGAGCTGTTAATGTATGGAAATGCAATCCCGATGCCGAAAATGATGTAATAGAAGCTCTTGACAGTTTCTATGGCATAGACAGAACAGAAAATCTTGATGAAAAGTATAAAAATGCAAGGACAGCCACCGGGCTGTCCTTGATCATATATTTATTTTTTTCGGAATTATTCAGTATAATGATAAAGTCTTTGAGAAAGCTTTCAGTTGGTAGCTGCAAAGCTGAAATCTTCAAATCTCAGCGCCTCATCGGCTTCAGTGCGAAATACAAAACATATTCCGTTTGTTCCTGCGGTATTATTCAGAGTTACATCAAAAGACTCAAATTGATCAAAGCCGCCGGTATTTCCGATAATACAGCTGCCGAGCAGTTCTCCGTCGGGGGTTTCTTTATGTATTTCCACCGTGCAGGGTTGATCGTTTCCGTTTGCAACGGTGAGTTTAAGGGCAGCATTTCCCGGCATATTAAGGATATTCGGGAATGACAGGTATGAGCCGTCCTTTATGCCGCGAAGCTCAAAGCCGTTCGTATTTTCCTTTTTGCTGATACCGTCGGCAGCGTCAAAAAACCACTCGCCGTTTATTGCTTTCCATGTTGCGTCATATTGACCGACTCCGACTTTTTTGATAAATTCATCGGTAACTATATCGCCGTTGTCTTTCATATGAGCGTAAACAAATTTCGTGGTTCTGTAATACGGATCGAGCGGTTCGCCGCTTCCGTAGTTTTCAGGAACACCGTAAGTAAAATAAGTCTGGTTTCGGAATGTGAAGAATGTGCCGTGGTCGGTAAAGCAATCTTCACAGATCCTGCCGCGATATGTATAAGGGCCGTAAATGCTCTTGCTTGTAGCATACTCTCCGCCATGCGAGTTAAGATAGTAGGTATCGCCCCATTTTGTTATCCAGCAGACATCATTCTCCCACCCGTTAATGATTTCGACCGCCTTCGGCTCTTCCGCAAGTGAAATCATATCCTCGTTGAGCCGTGCAATATAATATTTCTTGCCGACTACCGTATATCCGAACATAATATACGGGGTCTTGTTTTCATCATCGTCAATGAATACTGTCGGGTCATAGCAGGCGGTATCTACAAGTCCCTGAGGCAGCAACGGCTTTCCGAGAGCATCGATATAAGGCCCTCCTGGGCCGTTTTCGCTGACCGCTACGCCGGTGCATCGCTGCTGATCGGAGAAATAGAGATAATACTTGCCGTTTCGTTCCGCCGCGTCGGTAGCGTAGCATTCATGATCAGTTCCGAGGAAGGTGTCCTCCGGACGAAGCGTAAACTCAAGCTCCCAGTTAACAAGATCTTCAGAAGAAAATACGCGCCAGTCGTCCATGCGGTAGATGGATTGCCCCGGACCGTAATCGTGGCTGGAAAACAGATAGGCCTTGCCGTCAAAAATATGCACATGCGGGTCACAGACGCCCATATCGGGGAATACGCGTCTGAAGTCGCCTCCCTGCAGATTGCCGATACTGCTGAAGCTGTCTCTTATCTCATCAACATTTCCCGCCGTCAAATAGTAATAATAGCTGAACGGTTTGTCAAATTCCAATCCGAAAACACCGAGCGGTGCTACATAATTTGTTGAGTCGGATCCCGCATCGGCGGAACCGTCATACTGATACCGGCCGGCGAGCAGAGAAGTCGCTTTCGGTGTAAATAATCCAACTCCGTAGTCGCTGTCGTTCGTCCATGCGCACCACGTTTCGTTATTTTCGCCCTTCAGCTGAAATGCGGGCTTTCCCGCCCAGAACGGCAGATCACGTTCAACGCGTAATTCGTCGCCGGTCCAGGGTTTATCTCCGTCATAGAACCAGAAGTTGTCAAGAGCACTGACTGTATAAAACGCCGGTAGCTCCTGCTGCTTTTCTGTCCACGGTGTCTGAAGAAAGTCAACAACCGTATTCTTAACGGTCAGCCCCTCATCCGTCAGTTTATACACGCATGAATAATATGTTTGTGTGAGCAGGTTATCCTGCGCCCAATCGAGAGGGCGGCAGACTGTGCGGATTTCATCATCGTTTTTTTCTACGGCTACAAGTTTGCTGCTGTTGCCATACATGTCGCCTCCCTGAACGGGATTGTAGCCCCATACGCTGTCGCCGTAAACACCGTTTTCATAACCCTCTATTTTTTGCGGTCCGTAATATGACTGTTGCACAAGACGACCGGTATCATGATTATTAAGCAGATTACCGTAGTCTGTGTTCTTTTTGTCTTCAAACCAAGAGAGACCGCCGCCCCATCTAAGGCTGACACCGGCTTTGTATTGATCGTTTTCAATGAACAGAATATCATCCTTCGGCGCATTTTGCAGACCGCAGGAAAAGTCCGAAACGCTGAGAACACAGTTTTCTCCTTTTATAATCGGCTCAAAGTGCACGGAAATAAGGCTAGAAGCTGTCTTGCGGTCAAGATAACCGTTAAGCAGCATTGAGGTCCGGGTTGATTCCGAGCTCAGAAGCAGTTCTTCCTCGATTGTTTCTCTCTCCAACCTGTATGAGATGACTGCGCGAGCGGCCACTGTGGCTTCGT